>JAOPYP010000664.1 GCA_025964635.1 Actinomycetes bacterium
AGCCGGGCCTGGCCGAGGCCGGCCCGGCGGAGCTGGGTGCGTGGGGCGCGGGATGGGACACCGGCGCCCTGGGCGCGGTCCAGACCGCCGGGGCGCGGGACGCCGTAGGCACCCCGGGGGCCGGGAAGAGCCAGGCCGCCGCGCTCGCGGCCCTGGCCCAGGCGCTGGTCAGCCTGCGCCGCGACGACCTGTCCACGGCGCAGCGGCTGCTGGAGGGCATCGACCCCGGGCTGACCGGCCAGTTCCCGGGGGAGCCCTCGGTGAGCGCGGTCGCGGCCCTCATCCGCGCCCGGGTCCTGCTCGCGGATGGCGACGCCACCGCGGCCACCGCGCTGCTTTCCCGGGTCCGTGAGACGTGGGGGCCCGCCCACCCGGCGCTGGCCGACGTGCTGACCATCGCCGAGGGCGAGGTCGCCCTGCGGGGCGGCAACACCGGCCGGGCCCGCGCGGTCCTGCTGCTGGTTGAGGAGGGCGAGCACTTCGACCGGGCCGACGGCCGGCTGCTGCGCGGCGGCCTGCTGATCGCCGAGGGCGACTTCAAGAGCGCGCTGGAGGCCGTGGAGCCGTGCCTGGACGGCGCGGTGGACGGGGTGACGCTGCAGGAGCAGATCTCCGGGCTGCTGATCGCGGCGGCCGCCCAGCGCCGCCTCGGGTCCACCGACGAGGCGGCGGGGCTGCTCGAGCAGGCGCTGGCGCTGGCCGAGCCGGACGGTGCGTACCGGGCCTTCCTCGATGGGGGAGCCTCGGTCCGCTCGGCGATGACCGTGCTGGTCCCGCCGACCAGCCGTCACGCTGGTTTCGCCGGGCGGATCCTGGAACGTTTCGACGCCCAGGCGCCCCGGCCGGCCGGCCCGGCCGAGGCGGTGAGCGTGCCGCTCACCGACAGCGAGCGGGCCGTGCTGCGCTTCCTCCCCTCGCACATGACCAACGAGGAGATCTCCCAGGCCCTGTTCCTGTCCATCAACACGGTCAAGACGCACCTGCGCTCGGCCTACCGCAAGCTGGGGGTCAGTTCCCGCCGCGAGGCCATCGCCCGGGGACGGCGGCTGGGGCTGCTGTTATCCCGCGCCGCCCCGGGCGCGGTGCGGTAATGCCCGGCCGCCGGGCGGGTGCGGACGGTTACCCCGCGACGCCATCTAACGGATGTTCCGCTGAGACGGACCATCCGTTAGATGGCGACGGCCGGGTGGCTTACGCCAGGGCCGCCTTGGCGACGTGGCGGATCTGGAATGCCATCACGGCCAGCATCACCCCGTAGGCGAGCAGCCAGATGCCCATCACCCAGAGCAGGATCGTCAGCGAGATCGTGGGCCAGAACATCACGATCAGGCCGGCAGCCAGGCTCAGCACGCCGGTAAAGGCGCGCAGCCCGCGCCCGGTGCCGGGCCCCGAGGTGGCCGCCACGCTCAGGTCCACGATCCCGTGCAGGGTCCAGAACACCCCGACGATGAACGCGAGCAGGACCACGGTGACGTCGATGTGCCGCAGGCAGTAGAGCCCGGCCAGGGTGGCCAGCAGGCCGATAAGCACGTAGGCCGCCCGTGTGCCTCCGCTCAGGTCCCGCCCGGCGAGCCCGTGCACCAGCCGGAAGATGCCGCTGACCAGCAGCGCCGCGCCGAGCAGCGCGGCGACCACGATGACCGTCGCCTTGGGCCAGACCAGCAGGATGAGCCCGAGCGCGAACGTCACCACGGCGACAAGCATGAGCACCTGCCAGGCCTGCGTCCAGGCCAGGGCCGTCTCCCGTTCGTCAAGGCCCGGGCCGGATCCGGCGCCGGCGGTGCCGTACGCCGTGGCCCCGCCGTCCAGGCCCGGCTCCGGGGGCTGGGCGTGGCGGCCCCCCGGCCCCGATTGCTGAGCTGTCATGGTTTCTCCTTCGCTACGCTCACCAGCGTGCGCAGCCCGGCCGGGGCGGGCACCACCCGTGCCGGGTGAAGCGGGGTAAACGCGGCACCGCGGGCACCGTGAGCTCGTCCCCGCCTAGCCGACCTCCCGGGGGCCACTAGACTGAACGCCCGTAGCCGTCCGCGGCTGCGCTGGGTCGCGCGTAACCGCGGACGAGGCGCGGCGGGAGCGGCCAGGCGGGGATCAGAGCGCGGCAGCGCAGCACACACCGAGCGCATGGATCAGGGAGTGACGGCGACGTGAAGACCGACGTCGAGGAGCTTGGCCCCACCCGGGTGAAGCTGACCATCGAAGTTCCGTTCGAGGAGCTGAAGGGCAGCCTCGACAAGGCGTACCGCGAGGTCGCCCGGCAGGTGCGCGTGCCCGGCTTCCGGCCGGGCCGGGTTCCGCCGCGCATCATCGACCAGCGGTTCGGCCGCGGGATGGTGCTCGAGCAGGCGGTCAATGACGCGGTGCCGCAGCTGTACGGCCAGGCCCTGCAGGACAACGACGTGTTCGCGCTCGGCCAGCCGGACCTCGAGATCACCAAGCTGGACGACGGCAAGGAGCTGGCCTTCACCGCCGAGGTGGACGTGCGGCCCAAGTTCGAGACCCCCGATCTCCACGGGCTGCCGGTGACCGTGGACACGGCCGTGGTCACCCCGGACGAGGTCGAGGAGTACATCGGCGGCCTCCGGGAGCGGTTCGCCTCGCTCAAGGGCGTCGACCGGCCGGTCGAGGACGGCGACTACACCTCGATCGACCTGTCCGCCTCAGTGGCCGGTGAGCCGGTCGAGGACGCCCAGGTCAGCGGCTACTCCTACCAGGTGGGCAGCGGCTCGCTGCTGGACGGCCTGGACGAGGCGCTGACCGGGATGTCGGCCGGCGAGTCCAAGTCTTTCAACGCTGAGCTGGTCGGCGGGGAGCACGGCGGCGAGCAGGCCGACGTGACCGTGACCGTGCACAGCGTCAAGGTCAAGGAGCTGCCCGAGCTGGACGACGAGTTCGCCCAGTCCGCCAGCGAGTACGACACGCTCGGCGAATTCCGCGCCGGGACCCGGTCCCAGCTGGAGGCCATGAAGCGGATGCAGCAGGTCGGCCAGGCGCGGGAACGCGCGCTGGACGCCGTGCTCAGCAAGATCGACATCCCGCTGCCGGACACCATGGTCACCAGCGAGATCGAGATGCGGCACCAGTCGCTCGACGAGCAGCTGGAGCGGGCCGGCACCAGCATGGATGACTACCTGGCCTCGTCCGGCCAGAGCGCCGAGCAGCTCGAGACCGACCTCACGGACAGCGCGCGGCGCTCGGTGAAGGCCGGGTTCGTGCTGGACCAGCTGGCCCGGCAGGAAGAGCTGAACATCGAGCAGGACGAGCTGAACTCGTTCGTCATCGAGCAGGCCTACCGGATGGGCGTCCAGCCCGACCGGCTGGCCCAGGAGCTGGCCGACCGGGGCCAGATCGGCTCCGTGATCACCGAGGTGCTGCGGGGCAAGTCGCTCACGCTGATCACCGAGCGCGCGACCGTGACCGACGAGGCCGGCCAGCCGGT
>JAOPYP010000688.1 GCA_025964635.1 Actinomycetes bacterium
CCCGGCCTGGCGCGGCCGCCCGTCCCGGCGCGGCTGCCTGCTTGGGTGGCGCGCCCGGCCGCGTGGACGGGTGGCCCTGCCGCGTGTGCGTCGGGCCCTGCCACGTAGGCGTGGTACCTGGGCGCTGGCGCTGCGTCCGCGGGAGATTCGGCCAGCTCCGCGGAGGGGTAGGCCGCCTGGGCGCGGCACGCGGCTGCTCGAGCGCGGCGGCTGCCTGCCCGGCCCGGGCGCCGGCCGGCTCTCCGGCCGGGGGACTGGCCTGCTGGGCGGGGGTGGCGATGAGTTCCGGGGCCGGCGGGCTGGCCTGGCCGGCCGGGGAACTGGCCTGCTGGGCGGGGGTGCCGACGAGTTCCGGCGCCGGCGGGCTGGCCTGGCCGACCGGGGGACTGGCCTGCTGGCGCGGGTCGCTGGGCTCCTCCTGCTGGTCGCCGGGCTCCTCCTGCTTGTCGCCGGGCTCCTCCTGCTAGTCGCCGGGCTCCCCCTGCTGGTCGCCGGGCTCCCCCTGCTGGTCGCTGGCCGGGGCCTGGACGCTGGCCAGGTCGGCTGGGATGACCTTCAGGCCCGGGTCGGTCGGCTCGTCATCGGGAATACTTACCTGGCTTTCCCGGCCGGGCTGGCTTGGGTACCGGTTCATGGCCGGCGAGCGGGCCGCGTAGATCTCGCTCGCTTCGGTGTCTTGCCCTGGAGGTGGGACGGCCGAGTCGGCTGCGGCCTCCGGAGACGGTGCCTGACCCGCGGACCGGGCCTGACCAGGGGACAGGGCCTGGTCAGGAGACGACGACACCGCCGGGGACGGGGACTCCACGGGGGCCGGGGACAGCGCCGCGCCGCGTGGCGAATCCGGGCCGGAGACGAGCCCGGCACCCCCCTGGCCCGGGATGCTCCCGGGACGTGCGAGCCCCGGCTCGGAGGCGGAACTCAGGTGATAGGGCGGCAGGCCGAGCGCGTCACGCAGCGCGTCAGCAAACTCCCAGCACGTCTCGTAGCGGTCTACCTGCGCCTTAGCGAGGGCCTTGGCCATCACCAGATCTGCGGCCTGGGGCAGCCCCGGCCGCCGTTCGGCCAGCGGCGGCGGCGGCTTGTTCAGGTGAGCCCAGATGGCCGCGAAACTCTCGCTGCGGTGGAACGGCGCCTGGCCGGTCAGCAACTCGAACACCGCACACGCCAGCGCGTACTGGTCCGTCCGCCCGTCCACCGGGAGGCCTTCGATCTGCTCGGGTGCGGTGTAGTCGGGGGTGCCGAGGAACTGCCCGGCCGCGGTGAGGCCGAGGGACACCTCCGCGCTCTTGCTGAGCCCGAAGTCCGACAGGTAGACGTGGTCGGGCCGCCCGGGCCGCCGGTCCAGCAGGATGTTCGCGGGCTTGACGTCCCGGTGCACCAGGCCGGCGGCGTGCGCGGCGTCCAGCGCGGACGCCACCGGGGAGATGATCGAGGCGACCCGCTCGGGTGACAGCGGGCCCTCACGGCGCAGCAATGACCGCACGTCGCCGCCGCGCACCAGGCGCATCGCGATGAACAGGACATGCCCGGCCTCGCCCGCCTCGTACACCGGGATGATGTGCGGATCCTCCACGGCAGCCGCGGCCCGCGACTCCCGGATGAAGCGCTGCCGGAACATGTCGTCGGAACCCATGGCCGGTGTCATGATCTTCAATGCCACCAGCCGGTCCAGGCGCTCGTCGTGCGCACGGAACACAACGGCCATACCGCCCGCGCCGACTTGCTCCTCGAGCCGATATCCCCCCAGCCGTGAACCTGGGGCGAAGCCGGCCGCCAGATCGGCGTGATGCCCTGGCGACTCTTCGTTCACCCACGCCTCCACGCGTTCCAGTGCCCTCGGCATCATATGCTTCCGCCCAACGCCCGGTCAGAGCGTAAGAACGCGGATATTAGGTACATAGGTGATACCTGTTTCCCGCGTGTGACCGCCGGCCGCACCCGGGGTCATCCCTCTTCCCGCCGGCCCCGCGCCCTAACGTCGCTGATCGCGTCCTCTCCCCGGCTCGGACGTCGTCCCGGCTGCCGCCTGCCCCGGCCGACGTCTCCGCCTGCCCGCGGCCCGCGCCTCCGCCCGCGGTGACGCCCACCCCCTGGCCGTGGCGACACCGATAAGGCCGAGAACGGCGAACCGCACCTTCCCTCCTATTTACGGACGCGGCGTTTGCGATCACCTCCGTGCGGCGAAAAAGAGTCAGTGAACGGGGGGCAGGAAATTGATTACAATACGTGCGGCCCGGGCCGCGGGGGAAAGCCCGGATACCGGGCCATCGATAAAGAAAACAGTCACCACCGCCCATGCCGGAGGCTGGATCAGGAAACGGTCACGGCTCGGCTGGTGCGCCGCAGCGGTCCTGACGGCGGCGGCTACCGGCGGGTGCGGCCTGCTGCATCAGGCCGCGGCGCCGGCCGGGATGCAGCGGCAGATCTCCCAGGGCGAACGGGTCAGCGCGGCCACCCAGGCGCACGCAACGCCCAAGGTTCGTTCCTCAGGCGCCCGCACGCCGGGTTCCAGCACGCCCGGCACGAGCGCTCCCGGGGCCCCTAACCTGGCCACGGGCACGCCTGCGCCGTCAGCCACCCCCGGCAAGGTCACGGGCAAGCAGGTCACGGCGATCGGCGACTCGGTCATGGCGGCCAGCGCCCTGGCTCTCGCGGCGGCCATGCCCGGCATCTACATCGACGCCAAGCCCGACCGGCAGATGCCCGCGGGTCTGGCCATCCTGCGCAGGCTCGCGGACAGCGGCCGGCTGCGCCCGGTCGTGGTGGTCGGCCTCGGCACCAATTACATCGTCACCACCCGGCAGCTCAATGAGGTGATGACGATCCTGGGTCCGCACCGCAAGCTGGTCCTTATCAACACGTATGTTCCTGATTCGTGGAGTAAGCAGGTCAACGCGACGGAGGCGGCCTTTACCCATCAGCATCCCACCGTGACTCCCGCCGACTGGTTCGACACCATCAGGAACCGGATGAACATACTGTGGCCCGACCATATCCATCCCGAAATCCCCGGCACCTATGTGTACGCGCGCATGGTGCGCCGGGCGGTCCAGGCCACCCGCGACGTCACGGTCCCCTAAGGCGGGGTAGGGGTGCCCGGTGCACTCGGTGTTGCGGGGTGCTTCTGGGTGACGATGGTGATGTCACGGAGTTGTTGCTGGCCGTTCACCCGCTCGAGCGGGATTGAGCCCTGTGCGCTCGTGTCTCCTGGTGAGGTCCGTGAACTGACTAAGGTGAGCGGGCAGGGCAGAGGAGAATCACGTGTCCAGGGGGACAGCCCATGGCGACCGTCAGCGTCCGGTACATCGTCAACGACGTCGATGAGGCGATCGGTTTCTACTGCCAGCACCTCGGCTTCGCCGAGGTCATGCACCCGGCGCCTGCGTTCGCCATGCTGTCGCGGGGCGACCTCCGACTGGTGCTCAGTGCGCCCGGCGCCGGCCCGGGCGGCGGCCAGGCCATGCCGGATGGCACGTTGCCGGCTCCCGGCGGCTGGAATCGCTTCGCGATCGAAGTCAGCGATCTCGAGAGCGTCGTCGGCACGCTGCGCAAGCAGGGCGCACGCTTCCGGAATGAGATCGTCTCCGGAGTGGGCGGCCGGCAGATCCTGCTGGAGGACCCCTCCGGCAACCCGGTCGAGCTATTCGAGCCGGCCCGGGCCGAGGCC
>JAOPYP010000695.1 GCA_025964635.1 Actinomycetes bacterium
GACCGCGCCTCACTCATCCGTGGAACGGCGGAGCCGCTTGATCTGGGACCGGCGCTGCTTGGCCGCGAGCCTGCGCTCCTGTGAACCACGGGTGCGCTTCGTCGGCCGGCGGACTGCGGGCGGGGGAGCCGTCGCGGCGGTCAGCACGCCGGCCAGCCGCCGGCTGGCCGCCTCCCGGTTGCGCAGCTGGGAGCGATGCTCGGACGCGCTGACCGTGAGGACCCCGTTGACCAGCCGGTCGGCCAGCGCCGCCAGCGCACGCTCCCTGAGCACCGGGCCCAGCGCCGACGAGGCTGCCACGTCGTAGGACAGCTCCACCCGGCTGTCGCTGGTGTTGACCGATTGCCCACCGGGCCCGGATGACCGGGAGAAGCGCCAGGACAGCTCGTCGGCCGGGATTACCTTGCCCCGGACCTGGATCGGATCCACCACATTCACCATGATCTACCAGGGCTGACACGATTGACGTTACGGGGACGTTGAAGGGAAGGACGGCGGATGAGCGATCAGCAGGCGGGCTGGATGAAGGGCCTGGTCGAGCCGTTGCGGGTGAGGCCGGGCTCGGCCGTCGACCTGCCCCGGGACTTCGACCCCGGTGCCCGCTTCGGCGTCCGTAAGAAGGACGACGGCCAGGAGCTACTGCGCCAGGGCGTGAGGGTGCTGGCCGAATACCAGGACCGGCTGGCCGCGCAGGACACCTACGGGGTGCTGGTCGTGCTACAGGCCCTCGACGCCGGGGGCAAGGACAGCACGATCCGGCACGTGATGAGCGGAGTGAACCCGCAAGGTGTCCGGGTGTGCAGCTTCAAGCAGCCGTCCGCCGAGGAACTCCGCCACGACTACCTGTGGCGACATGCCCGGAAACTGCCCGCCCGCGGCGAGATCGGCATCTTCAACCGCTCCCACTACGAGGAAGTGCTCGTCGTCCGGGTCCACCGGGAGCTGCTCGACAACGAGAAACTCCCGCCGGAGAGCCGTACCGGCAACATCTGGAAACGCCGCTACCGGGAGATCAACGACTGGGAGCACTACCTGGCCGACAACGGCATCCGCGTGGTCAAGATGTTCCTCAACGTGTCCAGGGAGGAACAGCGGCGCCGTTTCCTGCGCCGGATCGAGCTACCCGAGAAGAACTGGAAATTCTGTGCCGCTGACGTGCGCGAACGCCACTACTGGGATGATTACCAGCGCGCGTACTCCGAGATGCTGAGCCACACCAGCACGGAGTCGGCGCCCTGGTACGTCCTGCCTGCCGACCACAAGTGGTTCACCCGCGTCTGCGCGGCCGCGGTCATCGCGCAGACGCTGATCGACATCGACCCGCACTATCCGGCCCCGGACCCGGCGGCGCGCCAGGAACTGGAGCAGGCCCGGCGGGAACTCGAGGCTGAGGCACCCACGGGTAGCGAGCCCGGGGAACGCCCACAGGGTAGCGAGCCGGGGGCGCCAGGAGTAGCGGGCCGGGACGCGAAGCCCGCCGATTCCTGAGTCAGGGTCGCGTGGTTTGCGGTAGTTTCGCAGCGTTCCTGCCTGGATGCGATGCGGGAGGGTGACCGGCGTGGCTGACGATCCTTCCGGCGCGCGGGTTCATCAGGGCCGGCCGCTGGCCGGCTCTCCCGCCGGGAGGCTCCAGGACGCGGCGGCCCAGATCCTGGCCGCGGGCTCTCTCCCCCGGTGCCCGCACCCGGATCAGCCTGCGTGGTGGTACCTCCCGGCGGGGGTGCTCACCTGCGGCGACTGCACCGGGACGCTGCTGCGGGCCGCCGACTCACAGCCCGCCCGCTGCCAGATCTGCACCGCCCCGGCGACGGCCATGGCGGCCTGGGTGATCGGCGACGTCCCGTGTTTCAGCCACCTCTGCGAGGAGTGCCACAGCATCGGGCTCGTCCCCGTCGTTCCTAACTGATCAGCTCGGTCGCTGGAGGCGCCGGGGTCGCCATGGGCTGCGGCCGGGGATGCACGGACCGGGGCGACGGGCGGCGGTGCGCGACGGCCAGCGAGAGCAGGCCCAGGGCCACGGCCACCACGGCGCTCACGCCGTACAGGCCGGGCAGCGTGAGCCCGGCCCGCCGCAGCGGACCCACCCCGAACGCGGCGATCCCGTAGCCCAGCTGGTAGAACGCGATGACCAGCCCCGCCATGGCCGCCGACATGCCGGCCAGCCGCTCCTGACCGAAGCTGATGGTCAGCGGCAGCAGGGCCGAGCAGCCGAACCCGGCCAGCGCGAAGGCCAGCACACCCGCGACCGGGGCGCGCGACGGCAGCACTGAGATCAGCACGAACGCCCCGGCCAGGACGAACGGCAGCAGGTGGTACGCGAGCCGGCTGGGGAACCGGCGCTGGATCACCGCGAACAGCAGCCGGCCGGCTGTCACCATGGCCCAGAACACGGTCAGGGCCAGCGACGCTACGGTCGCGGAGTTCTTGAGCGAGGTCAGGTCGAGCTGCGACCAGTTCCCGTTCATGGTCTCGCAGAACCCGTACATCACCCCGAACGCCGCGAACAGCCAGAAGGCGGGCGGGAGCGCGGCCCGGCGCGGGGAGGGCGCCGGCGCCGAGGCCGGTCGCCCCGTGCCCAGGGGCAGCCGCCAGCTGACCAGGAGGAGGGCGGTGACCGCGACCGCGGCTAGCACCGGCAGGCCGACCCAGAACCCCAGGCCCACGAAGATCGCCACGAACACCGGGGCCAGCGCGGTGCCCAGCCCGAGCAGCGAGTTGAGCACCAGCACCGAGCGGTCCACCGCGTCCGGGTGGAACGCGGCGGTGAACGTGTTGATCGAGGGCACCGTGAGCCCGAACCCGACCCCCAGGGCCGCCGTGGCCAGCAGCAGCAACGGGTAGGCGACCGGCTGGCTGCCCATCACGAACCGACTGGCGATCAGCAGGATCATGGCGGCCAGGTTGGCGCACAGGCCGGCCAGGTACACCGGCTTCCCGCCGAGCCGGCGGCTCAGGCTTCCTTGCAGCAACGAAGATCCGACCGCGGTGACCGCCTGCGGCAGGAACATGGCCCCGTACTGGCTGCTGGAGAGCCCGTAGGAGGTCCCCGCCGTGAAGATCGTGCTGGCCGCGGGGAACGTGACCAGCACAATGCCCTGCACCAGTGCGGCAGCGTAGACGACCTGACTCTGCGAGCGACTGCTCATCGGGCCCTTTCTGGGCTACTGGCCTTCTGATTACTGGCCTTCTGGGCTACTGGCCGCACGCGTGCCGGGGCGCCGTGGTGACCGGCATCCGCCAGGCCGCGGCGGCCGCGGCGACGATCTCAGCGGTGGCCTTATACCCACCTGGCTCCGGGACCCGCTGGTGGGCCAGGAAACCGCGGACCATCGTGGTGACTCCCGGGCTGCCGAGCAGGTCGCCGTGCAGCGCGGGGATCACCCGGACGTCAGGGGGCAGCGGGCAGACGGGCAGCGTGACCGCGTCGGCCAGCGGCACCAGCAGCAGCCAGCGCTGCGGGTGGTGCCGGGCCGCCGAGGCGGCGAACCTGGCCCCGACCTCGGCCACCGAGTCGATCAGCCGCTGGGCCCCGGACGCCCCGAACGGGGACAGGCCGCCCACGAACCAGACCAGCGCCCGCAGTTCGTCCGCGGGCATCAGGGCCCGGCCGTTGCCGCCCGGGTAGGTGACCTGCCCGGGCGCGACGATCGGGCTCATCATGACCACCGAGCCGAGCGGCAGGCCCGGGCGGGTGGCGAGCATCGCGTCCACGCCGAGCGTGCCCTCGCTCTCCGCGATGATGTCCACCGGCCGTCCGGTCTCCCGGTGCAGCCGCAGGACCTGGGCGGCGATGCGGCGCCCCAGTTCGGTCAGGGGCAGATCGCTGGCCGCGCTGCCCTGGGGCAGCGGACGTCCGGACGCGCTCAGGCCGCGGTAGGAGAACTGCTGGACCAGGGCTCCGGGGGCGACCGGGCGCAGTGACCGGGACGAGGCGCAGCAGGTCGAGCCGAAGCCCCGGATCTCCAGCACCGGATCCCGGGTGGCGCGGCCGGGCCCCACGCTGCTGGCCGTGCTGCTGACGTGACTGCTCGCCGAGTCAGAGCCGGAGACCGCGGAGGCGGTGTCTCCGGCCGCGACCGCCGCCAGGCTGCTCTCGTGGGGCGGGTTACCGATCACGAACGCGAGCCGGGTCAGGCCGACCACCATGGCCAGGGCGAGCACCATGGCCACCGGGGCCAGCGGGACCGACAGCGGCATCAGCGGGGCCGGACGGCGAGTCACCACGCGGACCAGCCTGCGGAGGCCAGCCTCCCGGCGGGCGACTGCCCTGGTCACGCCGAACCAGGCCCGCGCGTTGGCCACGCCCGCCAGGCCGCAGACCGGGATGGCTGCGGCCGCCGGCAGGCGCCCGATCGCCGCGGCCACCACCGACAGCGTGATGAAGTCGGCCAGCAGCCAGTACATGGCCCGGGGCGGCGGCAGGGTCCGCCACCAGGACCCCAGGATGCCGCCGTGGCTCAGCGGCAGCGAGATCAGCAGCAACACCGGCACCGTGGCCAGGAAAGGCCATGAGAACGGGAGAATGGCCACCCCGAGGGTCAGCGCCGCCACCGGGGACAGCAGCAGGCAGGCCGCGGCGGTGAGCCCGGTCGCGGACCAGAACATGTCCCGCAGGCTGGGCGCGGGCCAGTCCCGCGGCCAGGCCAGCCGGGCCAGTGCGGTGTTCAGCGCGGAACGGATCGCCAGGACCGCGGCCAGCAGCGCCGCGAACCCGAGCCAGGATTGGTTATATCCGTACATCCAGCGCAGATCGTGGAAGACGGCCAGCGGGGCCACCGCGGTAACCTGCCCGGCCAGCGAGCGGGCCGGCGGCGCGAGCCAGCCCAGCAGCGCGGCCTCCGCTATCGCGGCCCCCGCTGAGAGCGTGATCAGGCCGCGGTGGGCCAGGAACTCCCTGGCGGGCCACGATCCCGCGTTCCGCTTCATCAGCCTCGTACGGCCCCCTTAGCGTGCGTCCGGCTGGCTCGATCTGGTGACTGGTCGGCACCGGGGGACTACCGTGATCACAATCCTAAGAAGGTCTTCAGAAGATCGCTTACGGGAGGGCCTGGATGCGCTTCGCGGACCGCACGGTCGTGATCACCGGAGCCGCCGGCGGGCTCGGCTCGGGCATGGCGACCGCGTTCGCCGCCGAGGGGGCGGCCGTCGCCCTGGTGGACCTGCCGGACAGCCCGGGCGAGGAGGTCGCGGGCCGCATCAACGCCGCCGGGGCCGGTGCCCCGGGCCGGGCCTTCTTCGCTCCTTGCGACCTGGCTGACCTGGCCGCCGCCCGGCAGCTGATCACCGACCTTGCCGCGCGTCAGGGCGGTCTCGATGTGCTGATCAATAACGCCGCGATCTACCCGAGGAAGGAAGTCGCGGAGTACAGCACCGAGGACTGGCAGGCGGTCCAGCGGGTCAACGTGGACGCGGCCTTCGTCTGTGCCCAGGCCGCGCTGCCCGCGATGCGGGCCGCCGGGTCCGGCCGGATCATCAACGTGTCCAGTATCACATTTTTCGGGCACACGCCGTTCCTGGTGCCGTACGTCGCCTCCAAGGGCGCCCTGGTCGGCCTGACCCGGGCGCTGGCCCGGGAAGTTGGCCAGGACGGGATCACGGTCAACGCGATCGCTCCGGGCGCCTACCCCACGGCTGCCGAGGCGATCCACCCGGACCTGGAGTCCTACAACGCGTTCATCCTGGAGCAGCAGGCCGTCAAGCGGCGCGGGACGCCCGCGGACATCGCGAACGCGGCGCTGTTCCTGGCCGCCCCGGAGACGTCGTTCGTCACCGGGCAGTTGCTGGTGGTGGACGGCGGCTGGGTGATGAACTAAGCCCCTGACGGCAGGAAGGGGCGCAAGGACTCGCTAGAGGCGGCCGGCGTCGGTGATCCGGCGGAGGAATCTCTGAGTGCGCTCGTCCCGGGGGCTGGTGAACAACTCCGCGGGCGGTCCCTGCTCCACGATCCGGCCGCCCGACAGGAAGCAGACCCGGTTCGCGATGTCCCGGGCGAAGCTCATCTCGTGCGTGGCGATCAGCATGGTCATGCCGCTGCCCGCCAGTTCCCGGATGACGTCGAGGACCTCGGCCACCAGTTCCGGGTCCAGGGCGCTGGTCACCTCGTCGAGCAGCATCAGCCGCGGCCGCATCGCCAGGGCCCGGACGATCGCTACCCGCTGCTGCTGACCCCCGGAGAGCCGGTCCGGGTAGTCGGCCTGCTTCTCCAGCAGCCCGAACCGGTCCAGCAGGGCCCGGGCCTCGTCCTCGGCCTCCCGCCGGGACGCGCCGAGCGCCTTGACCGGGGCGAGCGTGACGTTGCGCAGCACGGTCATGTGCGGGAACAAGTTGAAGGCCTGGAACACGATGCCCACGCTCCGGCGGACCCGGTTCTGGTCGATGCCCGGCTGGGTGATGTCCTGCCCCCAGAGCAGTATCCGCCCCGCGTCGATGGATTCCAGCAGGTTGATGCAGCGCAGCAGCGTCGACTTGCCCGAGCCGGACGCCCCGATCAGGCAGATCACCTCGTGCGAGGCGACGCTGAGGTCGATCCCGTCGAGGACCAGGTTGGCCCCGAACGACTTGCGCAGGCCCTCGATGGCTACGGCGCCGGCACCAGCCGGATCGGGATTGGCCGGATCGCGGCCGGCCGGATCGGGGGCGGCCGGATCGGGGCCGGCCGGGCTATCCGTCACGCGACCGCCCCGGCCAGGCGGCGGCGCCGGTCCCGCGCGATCAGGTAGTCCGTGAACCGGGCCAGCGGGATGGTCAGGATGAGGAACAGGATGGCCGCCACCACGTAGCTGGAGTAGTTGAACACTGTGTCGCTGAAGATCTCAGCGGCCTTGTTGGCCTCGATCGCGCCGAGGACGCCGACCAGTGCTGTGTCCTTCTGCAGGCTGATGAAATCGTTCAGCAGCGGCGGGATGATGTTGCGCACCGCCTGCGGCAAGATCACATAACGCAGCGCCGCGGGGTGCGACAGGCCGAGCGACCGGGCCGCCGCGACCTGGCTCTGGTGCACCGAGTTCAGGCCCGCCCGGTACACCTCGGACACGTAGGCGGAGTAGGACAGGACCAGGGCCGCGACCCCGTAGACCGCGGCCGACTGGGTGGACACGAACGACAGGTTGAGCGCAGGCGCCCCGAACCCGATCGCGAGGATGACCAGGATCAGCGGGACGCCGCGGAACACGTCCACGTACACGGTGCTGACGATGCGCAGCGGGAACATGACCGGGCTGTCCGACTGCCGGATGACGGCGATGAACAGGGCGACGATCAGGATGAGGACCTCGGCGGCCAGGAACATGCGGATGTTCAGCCAGAGCGCCTCGCCCACCGAGTAGTAGCCCTGCCGGGGATTGCCGATCAGGGACTTCCACATGTCGGCGGGATTGAAGAACGTGTGCCGGACCGCGGCGCTGCCCGGGGCCAGCAGGAACAGGGCGGCGATTGCGCCCAGCACCACGATCGTGCTGGCGGTGGACACGGCCACGGCCCCGCGGCCGCTGCGCAGCAGCCGCGACCCGCGCCGGGCCGGGCCGAAGGACGTCTGGGGCGGGCCGACCATCAGGGCTTGATCGTCGGCACGCTCAGGTAGACCTGGAGGTACTTCTTCCCCAGCGAGGCCAGCGTGCCGTTGTGGTTCAGCGTGGCCAGCGCCTTGTCGACGCAGCCCACCAGCGGGTTCCCCTTGTGGAACAGCAGCCCGAAGTGCTCGCCGGTGGACGGGAACTGCCCCACCATCACCGAGTGCTTGATCTCCGACGAGGAGATGAACTGGGCCGTGGGCGTGTCCGCTACCAGCGCCGCGATCTGGTGAGTCTGAAGACCCTGCTTCACGTCGTTCAGTGACTCGTAGACCTTGGGCGTCTGCGTCGGCTGGATCTGGCTGTTGATGAAGGCCAGGCTGGTCGTGCCCACCTGGTCGCCGAACACGTACTTCTTGAGGTCGGCCGGCGCGTGCTTGGTCACGATCGGGGTGCCCTGCAGCGCGACCAGCGCCTGCTGCACGTTGTAGTAGCTGGTCGAGAACGTGACCGCCTGGGCCCTCGCCGGGGTCACCGAGATCTCGTTGATGTCGAAGTCGAACTTCTTGGGCCCGGGCGCGTAGGAGTTGTTGAACGGCTCGTACGCCCACTTGACCTGGGACTTCTTAAAGCCGAGCTGTGCGGCCACCGCGTAGGCCACCGCGCTCTCGTACCCCTTGCCGTTCGCGGGATCGTTGTTCTGGAACCACGGGGGGTAGACGGGCTTATCGGTGGCCACGGTGAGCGAACCCTGGGCGTACAGGTCCTTCTGGATCGCCGCGTTGGTGCAGCTGGCCGCGGTGCCCGCGGCGGTGCTGCTGCCGCCGCTGGCCGTGCTTCCCGAGCTCCCGCACGCGGCGAGGCCGGTCCCCAGGGCCGCCGCGGCGACCGTCAGCAGGAAGCGGCGCATGTGATCAGTCCCTACGTCGCGGGGAGGCGGGCCCTGGGCATCGTGCCTGGCCGGGCGGCGCATCCGTTAATGATCTAGGTCGGCAGCCTACACCGGTTAGCCTCCCAGGGAGACTGCCCACTCCGGGCGAGACTTCTACTCCCATCTCAGGAGGTAGCAGACCGATGCCCGCCTGGATCTGCCGCACCTGCGCCGTCCAGCAGCCCGACACGCCGCAGCCGCCCCGCGACTGCCCGATCTGCGACGACGAGCGCCAGTACGTCGGCTGGGGCGGCCAGCAGTGGACCACGATGGCCGAGATGGCCCGGGACCATGCGGTGGTGGTGCGCGAGGAGGAACCGGACCTGACCGGCATCGGGGTGGAACCAGCCTTCGCCATCGGGCAGCGCGCGCTCCTGGTCCGCACCCCGCACGGCAACGTCCTGTGGGACTGTGTCCCGCTGCTGGACGAGGCGGCCCGGGCCCGGATCACCGACCTGGGCGGGATCGACGCGATCTGCATGTCGCATCCGCACTTCTACGCCGCGCACGTGGACTTTGCGGACGCCTTCGACGCCCGGGTCTTCATCCCGCGGGCGGACCAGGAGTGGATCCAGCGGCCGTCCCCGCGCATCGAGCTGTTCGACGACGACGCCGAGCCGGTCCCCGGCGTCACCCTGGCCCGGATCGGCGGTCACTTCGACGGCGCGGCCGTGCTGCACTGGCCGGCCGGGTCCGGCGGCCGCGGCGCACTGCTCACGGGGGACACGATCACGGTGGTCCCGGACCGGGGCTGGGTCAGCTTCATGTGGAGCTACCCCAATCACATCCCGCTGGACGAGGCGACCGTGCTGGAGATCGCCCGGCGCGCGGAGCGGTTCACCTTCGACCGGGTCTACGGCGGCTGGTGGGGCCGGGTCGTCGTGGCCGATGGCGCCGCCGCCGTCCGCCGCTCCGCCGACCGCTACGTGGCGCGGCTCCGCGGACAGCGCCCCTGAACCACAGCGCCCTTGAACCACAGCGCCCCTTGAACCAGAGGCCCCCTTGAACCAGGGGGCCCGGACCACGCGGCCCCTAAGTCAAGGGGCGACCTGCGCGGACTCCCGCCCTGGGGGTATACCCATCAGATGAGCACGTTGGGTGACCGCGGTGCCCGGGGCATCGCGGCCGAGGACTGGTACGGCCTGGACATGGCGACTCCCGGCCCGGTGGACGTGACCGCCGATGATTCACCGTTCCCGCCGATCGGTGAGTACGGCTTCCTGTCCGACTGCGAGACCACGGCCCTGATCGCACCGAGCGGGAACGTGGAGTGGATGTGCCTGCCCCGGATGGACTCGCCGAGCGTGTTCGGCTCGATCCTGGACCGCTCGGCCGGTGGTTTCCGGCTCGGCCCGGAAGGGATCAACGTCCCGGCCGCCCGCCGGTACCTGCCCGGGACCATGGTGCTGGAGACCAGCTGGGCCACCCCGACCGGCTGGCTGGTGGTGCGCGACGCGCTGATCATGGGGCCCTGGCACCACGAGAGCGAGCTGTCGCACACGCACCGCCGGACGCCCACCGACTACGACGCGGACCATGTGCTGCTGCGCACCATCCGCTGCGTCACCGGCGAGGTCCAGGTCACGTTCGAGTGCGAGCCGGTCTTCGACTACGGCCGCCACCAGGGGACCTGGGCCTACGCCGACGGGAGCTACGGGCAGGGGATCTGCCGCCCGGCCCGTGACGTCCCCGGGGTCCCGCTGACCCTGACCACCGACATGCGGCTGGGGTTCGAGGGCGGCCGGGCCATGGCCCGGACCCGGATGCAGGAGGGCGAGGTCCACTTCTGCGCCCTGTCCTGGACCGATCACGCCCCGCCGTTCACCTACCAGGAGGCGCGCCAGCGGCTGCTGTGGACCGCGCACCACTGGCAGCACTGGCTGGCCCGGGGCCGTTTCCCGGACCATCCGTGGACCCGCTACCTGCAGCGCAGCGCGCTCACGCTGAAGGGCCTGACGTTCGCGCCCAGCGGCGCCATGGTGGCGGCGGCGACCACGTCGCTGCCCGAGGTGCCCCACGGCGAGCGCAACTGGGACTACCGCTACTGCTGGCTGCGCGACTCCGCGTTCACGCTCTGGAGCCTGTACGCGCTCGGTTTCGACTGGGAGGCCGACGACTTCTTCTGGTTCCTCGCCGACCTGGCCCAGCGCGACGACGAGGTCCAGGTGGTCTACGGGGTGGACGGCGAACGGGACCTGAGCGAGCAAATCCTTGATCATCTCAGCGGGTACGACGGGGCCCGGCCGGTGCGGGTGGGCAACGAGGCTTACACCCAGCGGCAGCACGACGTGTGGGGCACGATGCTGCAGGCCATCCACATCCGGCTGGGCAGCTGGCAGCGGCTGGATGAGCGGATGTGGCGGGTGGTGCGCCGCCAGGTGGAGTGCGCGCTGAAGTACTGGCGCGAGCCCGACCTCGGCATCTGGGAAGTGCGCGGCGAGCCGAAGCACTTCACGTTCTCCAAGCTGATGTGCTGGTCCGCCGTGCAGCGCGGCGCCCAGGCCGCGCTGGCCCGGGGCCAGGGCGCGCTGGCCAAGACGTGGACCGAGGCGGCCGACGAGATCCGGGACGACATCCTGGCCCACGGGGTGGACGAGCGCGGCGTGTTCACCCAGCACTACGACACCAAGGCGCTCGACGCCTCGCTCCTGCTGCTCCCGATGACCGGGTTCCTGCCCCGCGAGGACCCGCGCGTCCGGGCCACGATCCTGGCCATCGCCGACGAGCTCACCGTGGACGGCCTGGTCGTGCGGTACCGGCCCGAGGAGACCGACGACGGGCTGCCCGGGGACGAGGGCACGTTCACGATCTGCTCGTTCCTGCTGGTCTCGGCGCTCTCCGAGATCGGCGAGATGGCCGGGGCCCAGCAGCTGTGCGAGCGGCTGCTCTCCCTGGCCAGCTCGCTCGACCTGTACGCGGAGGAGATCGACCCCCGGACCGGCCGCCATCTGGGCAACTTCCCCCAGGCCTTCACCCATCTGGCCCTGATCAACGCGGTCATCCACGTGATCCGGGCCCAGCGCGAGACCGCCCTGCCCCTGCCGCCCCTGCCGCCGCCGGAGGCCTAGCGCCAGGACACTGCCTTTAAACAGGCGGCCCCCCGGGAACGAAACCCTCAGGAAACATCCAGTGCTGACACTGGGCTTTTAGCCCGTACTGGGCTTTTAGCCCGTACTGGGCTTTAGCCCGCACTGGGCCAGCAGGTGGGGGGTATCGCCCGGAAGGGGGCCGTCCATTGGCACACGCTGCTGCCTCCGCCAATCCTGCCGCCGAGGTCGCCCGGCCTGATGGCCGCGTCGAGCTGGCCGACCCGGCGGGACTCGAGGGAAACCGGTACGCCAATCCCGCGCTGATCCCGGTCCCGGTGGCCAAGCGGACCTGGAACACCTACAACTACGCCGCTCTCTGGGTCGGGATGTCCCACAACCTGCCGACCTACGCCCTGGCGGCCGGGCTGATCGCGGTCGGCATGAACGCCCCCCAGGCGCTGCTGACCATCGCGCTCGGCAACCTCATCGTGCTGGCGCCGATCCTGCTGAACAGCCACGCGGGCACCAAGTACGGCATCCCGTTCCCCGTCTTCGCCCGGGCCTTCTACGGGGTACGCGGGGCGAACCTGCCGGCCCTGCTGCGCGCCGTCGTCGCCTGCGGCTGGTTCGGGATCCAGACCTGGATCGGCGGCCAGGGGATCTACGTGATCGCGGGCAAGCTGGCCGGGCCCGGCTGGCTGGACGCCGCCCGGTTCGGGGGCCAGCCGTGGACGCTGTGGCTGTCGTTCGCGGCGTTCTGGGTCATCCAGATGGCCATCATCCAGCGCGGCATGGACACCCTGCGCCGGTTCGAGAACTGGGCCGCGCCGTTCGTGCTCGTGGTGTTCGTGGCCTTGCTGATCTGGATCGCGGTCAAGGCGGGCGGGCTCGGCAACCTGCTGGACCAGCCGTCCGCCCTCGGCTGGGGGCATAAATTCTGGGCCATCTTCCCGGCCTCGCTGATGGGCATGATCGCGTTCTGGTCCACCCTGTCGCTGAACATTCCCGACTTCACCCGGTTCAGCCGCAGCCAGCGCAGCCAGGAGATCGGCCAGGTGCTGGGGCTGCCCACCACGATGACGTTCTTCTCACTTCTGTCGGTGCTCATCACCTCGGGCACGGTGCTGCTCTATGGCACGGCGATCTGGGACCCGATCCAGCTGGCCACCAAGTTCTCCAGCCCGGTGGTGGTGATCCTCGGGCTGGTCACCGTGCTGGTCGCCACCGTCTCGGTGAACGTGGCCGCCAACGCGGTCAGCCCGTCCTACGACTTCTCCAACGCGGCTCCCCGGCTGGTGTCCTTCCGGGTCGGGGGGCTGATCACCGGCGTGCTCGCGGTCGCCCTCCAGCCCTGGCGGCTGCTGGCCAACCCGCACATCTACATCTTCGTCTGGCTCGGTTTTTACGGCGGCCTGCTCGGCGCGGTGGCTGGCGTGCTGGTCGCGGGATACTGGATCATCAACCGCACCCAGCTCGACCTGACCGGGCTCTACCAGGCTGGGGGGCGGTACTGGTACGCAGCGGGATGGAACTGGCGGGCGGTGGTGGCCACCGTGGCCGGCGCGGTGCTGGCCGTGGGCGGCGCGCACTCGGCGCCCGGGCAGGGCCCGTTCCCGGCCGGGGGCTTGATCCCGTTCCTCAAACCGCTGTACGACTACAGCTGGGTGGTCGGTTTCGCCGCGGCCTTCCTGGTGTACCTGGTAACAACGGTGGTTGTCCCGCCGTCGAGGGGAGAGCGCAGTGGCCGAGATCATCAGGGCCGGGCTGATCCAGCAGCAGTGGACGGGTGACAAGGAGTCCATGATCAGGGCTTCGGCCGACGCGATCGGCCGGGCCGCGTCCGCCGGTGCCCAGGTCGTCTGCCTGCAGGAGCTGTTCTACGGGCCGTACTTCTGCCAGGTGCAGGACGCCGACTACTACTCCTACACCGAGGCCATCCCCGGCGGCCCGACCACCGACCTCATGTGCGAGCTGGCCCGCCAGCACTCGGTGGTCCTGGTCGTGCCCATGTACGAGGAGGAGCACCCGGGGCTGTACTACAACACCGCGGCGGTGATCGACGCCGACGGCACCTACCTCGGCAAGTACCGCAAGACCCACCTGCCGCAGGTCAAGGGGTTCTGGGAGAAGTTCTACTTCCGGCCCGGGAACCTGGGCTACCCGGTCTTCGACACCGCGGTCGGCCGGATCGGCGTGTACATCTGCTACGACCGGCACTTCCCGGAGGGCTGGCGGGCACTCGGCCTGGCCGGCGCCCGGATCGTCTTCAACCCGTCGGCGACCAGCCGCGGCCTGTCGCAGTACCTGTGGCGGCTGGAGCAGCCCGCCGCCGCGGTGGCCAACGAGTACTTCATCGGCGCGATCAACCGGGTCGGCGTGGAACCCCTCGGCGACAACGAGTTCTACGGCCAGACCTACTTCGTCGACCCGCGCGGTCAGCTGGTCGGCGAGGCGGCGTCCGACACCGACGACGACGTGATCGTCCGCGACCTGGACATGGACCAGCTGGCCGAGGTGCGGGACCTGTGGCAGTTCTACCGGGACCGCCGCCCGGACCAGTACGGGTCGCTGGTGCAGCCGTGAACCGGCTGGCGCCGGGAAAGGGGGTGCAGCCGTGAGCCTGCTCATCCAGGGCGGCACGGTGGTATCGCCGGCGGGCGCCTCGCCGGCGGACGTGCTGGTCGAGGGGGAGAAGATCAGCGCGCTCGCCGCCCCGGGCAGCGAGACCGCGGCGTCCTGGGCCGCGGCCGCCGGAACCAGCGTCATCGATGCGACCGGCCTGTACGTGCTGCCCGGCGGCATCGACGTGCACACCCACATGGAGATGCCGTTCGGCGGCACGTTCTCGGTGGATACGTTCGAGACCGGGACCCGGGCCGCGGCCTGGGGCGGCACCACCACGATCGTGGACTTCGCGGTCCAGGCCAAGGGCACCTCGCTGCTCGCCACGCTGGACAAGTGGCATGAGAAGGCGGACGGCCACTGCGCGGTCGACTACGGCTTCCACATGATCGTCTCCGACGTCAACGACACCTCGCTGAAGGAGATGGAAGCCTGCATCGGGGCGGGCGTGAACAGCTTCAAGATGTTCATGGCCTACCCGGGCGTGTTCTACGCGACCGACGGGGAGATCGTCCGCGCCATGACCCGAGCGGCCGAGACCGGCGCCGTGATCATGATGCACGCCGAGAACGGCATCGCCATCGACCAGCTGGTGGCGCAGGCACTGGCCGCCGGGAAGACCGACCCGGTGCAGCACGGGCTGACCCGGCCGCCGGAGCTGGAGGCCGAGGCCACCCACCGGGCCATCACGCTGGCCGGGGTGACCGGCTCGCCGCTGTACATCGTGCACCTGTCGGCGGCGCAGCCGCTCCAGGCGGTCGCCGAAGCCCGGGACACCGGCCAGAACGTGTTCGCGGAAACCTGCCCGCAGTACCTCTACCTGTCCCTGGACGACCTGGCCCGGCCGGGCTTCGAGGGGGCCAAGTACGTGGCGTCGCCGCCGCTGCGGCCCCGCGAGCACCAGGGCTCGCTGTGGCGCGGGCTGCGCACCAACGACCTGTCCGTGGTGTCCACCGACCACTGCCCGTTCTGCTTCAAGGAGCAGAAGGAGCTGGGCCGCGGCGACTTCTCCAAGATCCCCAACGGGATCCCCGGGGTCGAGCACCGGATGGACCTGCTGCACCAGGGGGTGGTGGCGGGGGAGCTGTCCCTGGCCCGCTGGGTCGAGGTGGCCGCCACCACGCCGGCCCGGATGTTCGGGCTCTACCCGCGCAAGGGCATCATCGCGCCCGGCTCGGACGCCGACATCGTCCTGTACGACCCGCGGGCCACGCAGGTCCTGTCGGCGGCCACGCACCACATGAACGTGGACTACTCGGCCTACGAGGGGTTCGGGATCACCGGGCAGGTACGGACCGTGCTGTCCCGGGGGGAGCTGGTGATCGACGGCGGTGAGTACCACGGCCGCACCGGCCACGGCCAGTTCCTGCGCCGGGACCTGTCCCAGTACCTGATCTGACCCAGTACCTGATCAAACAGGGGGAACCGATGGAATTCGGGGTGGTCCTGCAGACCGACCCGCCCGCCCGCAAAGTGGTGGAGACCATGCGCCGGGCCGAGGGCGAGGGCTTCCGCTACGGCTGGACGTTCGACTCGCACGTGCTGTGGCAGGAGCCCTTCGTCATCTACTCGCAGGTCCTCGCGGCCACCTCGGAGCTGAAGGTCGGGCCGATGGTGACCAACCCGGGCACCAGGGACTGGTCGGTCACCGCGTCATTGTTCGCCACGCTGAACGACATGTTCGGCAACCGGACCGTGTGCGGCATCGGCCGCGGCGACTCGGCCCGCCGGGTCATCGGCCAGCAGCCGGTCAGCCTGGCCACCATGTCCGAGGCGATGCACGTCATCAAGGGCCTGGCCGAGGGACGCGAGGTGATGCTGCACGGCGCGCCGATCAGTATCCCCTGGGTGCGCGACGGCAAGCTGGAGATCTGGATGGCCGCCTACGGGCCGAAGGCGCTGGCCCTGGTCGGCCAGCAGGCCGACGGTTTCATCCTGCAGACCGCCGACCCGGACATTGCGCGCTGGACGGTGGGGTCGGTACAGGCCGCGGCCCGCGCGGCCGGCCGGGACCCGGGTGAGATCACGATCTGCGTGGCGGCGCCCGCGTACGTCGGCACCGACCTGGGGCACCAGCGGGACCAGCTGCGCTGGTTCGGCGGGATGGTCGGCAACCACGTCGCCGACCTGGTCGCCCGGTACGGCGAGGGCGGCGCGGTGCCGCACGAGCTGACCGACTACATCAAGGGCCGCGAGGGATACGACTACGCCCATCACGGACGGGCCGGGCACCCGTCCACGGACTTCGTGCCGGACGCCATCGTGGACCGGTTCTGCCTGCTCGGGCCGGCCGCCGCGCACATCGACCGGCTGCGGGAGCTGGCCGGGATCGGCGTGGATCAGTTCGCCGTGTACCTGATGCACGACCAGCCCGGCGAGACGCTGGCCGCGTACGGCCGCGAGGTCATACCCGCCCTGGCCTGAGGAGCCGGGTGAACCATAATCGCCCCGGAATGGGGTCTTGCCCGAATCTTTTACCGCCCAGAACGGTTTTTCCGGTGTGATCCTTCTCATGGCGTCCTGATCGCGGTTCCGGCCCCGGCCATGGTGATTTCGGGCATCGTGGGGTGCCGCAAGCACCCCGCGTACGTGATGACCGCCGCCTTCTGAGCGGCCGGGCGCCCTGTCCCCGCGCTCACATCCGACGCCGCTGACCCGCCCCCGCCCCCTCGGTGGCCGGTCTGTGCCCGGGTGGAACGCACGGCGCGCACGCGCCCGACCGAAGGTTCATGTTGTCCCTCAGCAGACGGGCTTCCCATCGCACGACGCTCCATCGCAAGTCCCCCAAGATCACGATCGTCGCCGCGGGCTCGGCGCTGGCCCTGGCGGGCATCGCCGCGGGCACCGTGGCCGCGTGGCCGGGAACCCCGCCGGCCGCCTCGGCGAGCGTCGCCGACGCCTCCTTCGCCGGCCCAGCCGCCGGGTCAGCCGCCGGGTCAGCCGCACGGGCCCGTTCCCTGACCGGCGCGGCGGCCCGGGACAACGGGCTGGCCAAGTCGGCGCAGGACCTTAAGGCCAGCGAGGCGGCAGCCCGGCAGGCCGCACTCCGCCACGCCATCGCCCGCCAGGAGGCCCGGAAAGCCGCCCGGGCCGCGGCGGCCGCGGCCGCCGCGAAGGC
>JAOPYP010000738.1 GCA_025964635.1 Actinomycetes bacterium
CGTGGCCGAGGCAGCGGCCCTGGCCGGCGCCGCGGAGCTGGTCCTGCCCGCGCGCGGATCCAGGGACGCCAGCGTGGCGGTGGCCCGGATCCGGCCCCGCGGCAGGCTCGCCCTGGTCGGCACCGGACCCGGCGCCCGCGACCTGCTCACCCCCCGTGCGACCAGCGAGCTGCGCCGGGCCTCGGTGATCGCCGGCCCCGGCGCCGTCCTGGAACAGGTGGCCGACCTGCTCCGGTCCGGGACCCGGGTCATCCGCGCCGAGCCGGGGGAGGAAGAGGCCCGCGGCCAGGAGGCGCTGCAGCAGGCCCGGCTGGGTCACGCGGTCGCGGTCGTCTTCCCGGCCGACCCGGGCCTGCACGCGCTGGCTGGCCTGCTCGAGGACCTCGCCGGGGATGACGTCGATGTGCTGCGGGTCCCCGGCATCGTCTCCGGCTGACCACCCGGCCCGCGCTGACCGGATTAGTTTCCCTGGGCGTTCTGGGCGGGCGGGTCGTCGCCGACGATGATCCCGCCGCCGCGCCGCCAGCTCAGGTAGCGGTAGGACAGGTTGATCAGCGCGTTGATCCGGTTCCGGCCGCCCAGCAGCGTGACCAGGTGCAGGGCCAGCCAGGCCAGCCAGGCCACCGTGCCGCGGAACCGTATCCCGTGGTTGAGCTGGACCACCGCCGAGCGGCTGCCGATCGTGGCCATGGTCCCCTTGTCGTGATAGTGGAAGGGCACCGGGGCCTGCCCGGCTTCCAGCCGCCGGATCTGCCCGGCGGCGTGCCGCCCCATCTGGATCGCGGGCTGGGCGAGCTGCGGGGTGGGCTCATTCTCCGGCCGCGCGATGTCGCCGATCGCGAAGATGTGCTCCTGCCCCTCCACCCGCAGATCCGGGCCGACCGCCACGCGGCCCCCCTTGCCCTGGGGCAGGCCCCACTTGCCGATCTGCGGCGGCCCGGCCACGCCCGCCGCCCACGCGGTCAGGTTGCTGGGCATCTGCTGGCCGCTGGCCAGGATGATCCGGTCCGCGGTGATCTCCCGGATCTCCGCGTTCAGGTGCAGGTCGACGCCGCGCTTGACGAGCTGGTCGCGTGCGTAGTCCCGGAGCGAGGGATGGAAGGGGCCGAGCAGATCGGGGGCCTGCTCCATGAGCCTGATGTGCACCCGGTGCGGATCGATTTCGGGGTAGGACGCGGGCAGGCCGATGTTGCGCAGGTCGGCCAGTGTGCCCGCCAGCTCGACCCCGGTCGCGCTGCCGCCCACGATCGTGACGGTCACGTCCTGGTGGCCGTCCGGCTCGCGGCTCATCCATTCCAGGCCGGCCAGGATCCGCTCGCGCATGGTGACCGCGTCATGCAGCGTGTACAAGCCGTGGCTGTACTCGGCCGCGCCCGTGATCCCGTAGAAGGCGGCCGTGACCCCGACGGCCAGGATGAGGTAGTCGTACTCGACCCGGCCGCCGTCCGCGAACTCCGCCATCTGAGCCTCGGCGTCCACCGCGGCCAGCTCGCCGTGCCGGAAACGGGCACCGTACTTGTGGGCGAAGCCGCGCAGCGGGTACGCCACGTCGCTCGGGGCCAGCCCGGCCGTGGCCACCTGGTACAGCAGCGGCTGGAACGTGCTGTAGATGTGCCGGTCGGCGAGGGTGACCCGGAACCCGCCGCGGGCCAGCCTGCTCACCGTGGACAGGCCCGCGAAGCCGGCCCCGACCACGAGGACCCGTGGCCCCTTATTGGCTGATTTCACGCCCCCGGCCCTACCCACGCCAGGCGGCTGCTCACGCGCGTTCCCCGGGGAATGCGGGCCGGCCGGCGCCGGGCCGCGCGGTGCGGCCGGCCGGGCCTGCCCGGCACGGCGACCGCGCAGCTCATCCGGTGACCGCCGCAGCCGCGCTGGTCACGACGTCACGCAGCAGGCCGCTGCGGCGGAACGCGTCCCGCTGGAACGAGGCGCCGGTGCCGCGCCGCGACACGTCCGCCACCAGCCCGGTCACCGGGCCGAGGTCACCCGCGTCGGCCAGCGCGTCCCTGACGTGCTCCAGCAGCAGGCCAACCACGGCCGCCGCCTGGTCCGGCTGGCCGGTGAACGGGTCGATCAGCGGTCCGTCCAGGCCGGACCGGCTGGCCCGCCACGTCCCGAGCCGCAGCAGCTCGCCGCGCATCCGCAGCGGTGCCGCGCCCTGCTGCCAGGCCCGCGCCTCGGTCTCCACCAGCGCCCGCACCAGCGCGGCGATCAGCACCGCGTCCTCGTGGCGCAGGCAGACATCGGCGATGCGGACCTCGAGCGTGGGGTAGTGCTGGGACAGCCGCGCGTCGAAGTACACCATGCCGGTGTCCAGCAGCGTCCCGGTCCGCACCATCTGATCCACGGTGGCCTGGTAGGCCTGCGCGGACCCGAACCACTCGGTGGGCCCCGAGCACGGCCATCGTCCCCAGGCCTGGTACCGGAAGCTCGCGTAGGAACTGTCCATCCCCTGCCAGAACGGGGAGTTGGCGCTCAGCGCCAGCAGCGCGGCCAGCCAGGGCTGGATGCGGTCCAGCACGGCCACGCCCTCCTCGTCCGACCCGACCTGGACGTGCACGTGGCAGCCGCAGGTGAGCTGCTCCTGCGCGGTCAGCCCGAAGGCCTCCGCCATCTGCTGGTAGCGGGGCTTGCCGGTGGTCTCGGGCTCGACGGGGACCGGCGAGGTGCCCAGGGCGGCGACGCGGACGCCCACCCGCCCGGCGGCCTCCGCCGCCGCGGCGCGGGCCCGGCGCAGCTCGCCCTCCAGCTCGTCGAGCGTGGTGCAGGGCCGGGTGTTCGTCTCGACCTGCTGGAGCTTGAGCTCGTAGTCCAGTTCCTGCTCCTGGCCCGCCGGGGCGGA
>JAOPYP010000741.1 GCA_025964635.1 Actinomycetes bacterium
GCTGTATTTCATCTTCAGCTTGTTCCTTTTCTTCCCTGCGCTGATCGTGGCGTATCTCGTTGAGGACCGACGTCCCCTCCCCGCCTAAACGCCCTGACTATCAGCACCGGCCAGCTTTCCTGGTCACAGCGGTGGCGAAAGACGTCAATGGCCGTTGGCAATGTCGCATCCACTGCGGTCCTACGGCCCCATGCTGGTCCCACTCACCGAGGCGGCGCCGACTGAGCATCCATCGCCCGGCGCAGCCGGCGAGAAGAAACCCGAATATGAGCACCAGCGCCGTCACCACCTCGGGCTACCGCAATCCACCCGTCAACCTGCGCCCGGTGGCCCGGTCGGTGGCGGTGATGACGGCAGCCGCGGCTGCGTGCGGGCGCGTGGCCCATCGGTGATCCCCCGGTCGGCCTGCGACCACACAGCCTCCCGCCGGGATCTCCTCATTCACCGGGGGTGATAGGGGGGGTATTGATGGCATCGTGCCGGGTGGACACACCTAGCTTCCGGTAAATGGCCCTGGTGTGGCTTTTGACAGTGTTCTGCGATAGGTAGAGCTCCTGCGCGATCTCACGCATCGACATCGATCCGCCCAGCAGCCGTAGCACCGTCACCTCACGCTCGGTGAGGGGCTCGATCGCTGGTCCCCCCCGCGGCTCACCGGCGACGCGCCGCTCGACCTGGCCCAGCCGGGCGAGCTGAGCGCCGGCGCCATCGGGCGAGGAGGCCAGCAAGAGCCTGGCTTCGGCGAGAAGCGTCACGGCGCTTGACCGCTCGCCGGTATCGAGCAGCACCGGCGCCAGCCTGAGGAGGACCTCTAGCGTGGGCCACGAGCTGATCCCGGGATGCCTGCGCCGCATCTGGAGCGCATGCTCGAGCTCCTCGCGCGCCTCGGTAAGCCGGCCGCGCCCGGCCGAAACCGCCCCGGCGGCCGCGAAGGCGAGCGAACTTTGCGGAGCTCCGCCCAGCCCGCTGTCAGCGGCGGTCACGATATCCCGGGCGGTGCGGGCCCACTGCTCAGCCTCATCCAGGTCTCCCTGATCGATCGCGATCAGGGACAGGATCGAGAGGCCCACCATGCGGATCAGCGCGATCGAACCCGAGCCGGATGTTGCCGCCCGCGCCTGCGCAGCGGCCGCTTCAAGTTCCCCGGACCAGTACAGCGTGGCTGCGTACGAGGACAGTGCCAGGGCGTGCCATGGCGAAGCCGGGTCGGTTTCCAGGGCGACGGCCCGGGCGGCCGCCTCGCGCATGGCGCCGAGGCCGTCGAACCCGAAGGTGCCCTGGAGCAGGGCCGCCGATGACCGCAGCGACCGGATGCCGTCCGGCAGCACGCCGTCGCGCTGGGCCATCTCGACGATCGGCAGCCAGCGCCGCAGCGAATCGCGGTCGCCTGCCAGCGCCGCGACCCACGCGGCACAGTGCGCCGCCAGCGGATGAGCGCTGATCGTGCTGCCGCCCAGAGAGGCCAGCCAGCCCTGAACGGTCGCGGCCTGGCCGGAATCGACACAGGCGTACCAGTTCCCGGCGATCAGGTCGATGACCCCGGTCACGTCACCGGCAGCACGCGCGTGACTGATCGCCTCGCCTGCCGAGCCCGACTGGCGATGCCAGCCGCTCGCGCGCTCATGGAGCGCGGGCACGATATCCGGCTCGGTTCTGTCCAGTTGACGCCGGAGGGCCTGCGCGAAGAGATGGTGGTAGCGGAACCACTGCCGCGAGTCATCAAGCGGTACGACGAAAAGATTCTCCCGCTCAAGTATGTTGATGATCTTGGACGAGTTGGCCGAACCGGTAACGGCGTCGCATAGTGGCGCGCAGAACCGGCCGAGAATAGCCGTCCGGGCCAGGAACTGCTGGATTTCGGCTGGCTGGCGGCTGAACACCTCCTCGGTCAGGAAATCCAGCACGAACCGGCTGTCCCCGGTGAACTGGCGGATGAAGCTGCCCGGCGACGGGTGCCACCGCAGCGAGAGGGCCGCGAGGTAGAGTCCCGCGGCCCAGCCTTCGGTCCGGTCCACGAGATCGGCCAGATCGGGCTCGCTGAGCTCGACGCCCGCGGCCCGGGCCACCAGCTCAGCCGCCTGGGCGGACCCGATGTGCAGCTCGCCCGCACGGATCTCCACCATGTCGCCGGTACCCCGCAGCCGGGCCAGCGGGAGCGGGGGGTCCACCCGGGTAATCAGCACGAGCTGGACCGCTGACGGCAGGTGGAGCAGCAGAAACCCAATCTGGTCGTAGCTGCTGCCCTCGTTGATTGCGTGACAGTCGTCCAGCACCAGGACAACCGGCTCCGGCAGTGCGGCCAGCTCGTTGACCAGAAGCGGAAGCACCGTTCCCGCGAAATCAGGCGCCTGGACCTGGAGGGCGCCCAGGATGTTACCGGCACCGAACTCCGGGCAGGCCCGGTCGAGGGCAGAGACCACATGCCACCACAGCCGGCCCGGATCGTGGTCACCGGAGTCGAGCGAGACCCAGGCGAACGGGCGGCGCTCGGCCGGGCTCAAATGCCACTGCGCGACGAGGGTCGTCTTCCCGAAGCCCGCGGGCGCGTCCACCAGCACGAGCCTCGCTGTCACGCTAGTCAGGTGCCCGACGAGTTCCGGCCGCGGCACCCACTCCCGGCGCGCCGTGGGGCTGTGCAGTTTCGCCTCGATCGGCGGGCCGAACCTGCGCCGCCGCGAGGTCAGGGCCACCGCTGGCCTGACCGATTCCGCCGGGGCGACGGCCTGGGAGACGAGGCGCTCAGCCTCGCCCCTCATCAGCGACTCCCCGGGTACCCGCACGCTCCGCTGAGTCCACGATCATGGCGGGCGGGTACCCCCGCATGGACGGCACGCTGACGGTCAGCCACGGAAGCCTCCGTGACCGCGCATACATTTGCTCAACTCAGTTCCCCCCCGGGGGCAGGGCTTCACGTCCTGCTTGTCACTTTTGCGCACCATGTGTAACGACTCAGCAGTCGGCGTGCCCGGGTTAAAACCCGTGCAAACTAAACCGCTGTGGTGAGTTTGGAAACTGAACCTGTCCGCGGCCAGGCACAGGAGGCTGGCGTCAGCCGCCGGGGGCCGAAGCGCCAGGGCGGCCGCCGGCCTCGCGCACAGCTGGCCGTGCTCGCAAACCAGGCCGGATTCTCTCAAAATCCTCCATAGCGGGTGATGCTGCTCCCGGCGCCCGCAGCCAGCATCGAACCGAGTCCGTCCGCCCTGACCTCCCCGATGAGGCTGGGTGTGTGGCCGCGGCCAGCCCTGCGGGTAGCCGGCGGGTGCGCCAGATCAAGGAGATGCCGACGATGCCATTGCACGAGCGCGACACCGTCCGCGAGCAGATGGAGGACTGCGTGTTCGCCGGGCACGACCTGACCCGGCCCGTGCCGAAGTACCGGTTCCCCCGGGACGAGACGCTGCCGAGAGACGTGTTCCAGCTGGTGTCGGACGAAGTGATGCTCGATGGCAACGCCCGCCAGAACCTGGCCACGTTCTGCCAGACCTGGGCGGAACCCGAGTCGCTCGCCCTGATGGCGCTCTCGGTCAACAAGAACATGATCGACAAGGACGAGTACCCGCAGACCGCTGAGATCGAGGCGCGCTGCGTGCACATGCTGGCCGATCTGTGGCATGCACCGGAGGCGGCCAATACCGTGGGGGCCTCGGCCATTGGTTCCTCGGAGGCCTGCATGCTGGCGGGCATGGCGGCCAAGTGGCGCTGGCGGGCGAAGCGGCGGGCCGAAGGCAAGCCGACGGACAAACCGAACATGGTGTGCGGCCCGGTCCAGGTGGTGTGGCACAAGTTCGCCCGCTACTGGGACATCGAGATGCGCGAGGTCCCGATGTCCCATGGCTCCTACGCCATGGACCCGGCCTCGATGCTCGAGCGGGTGGACGAGAACACGATCATGGTCGTGCCCACGTTCGGCGTGACCTATACCGGCGCCTACGAGGACGTGGCGGCCATGGCCAAGGCCCTCGACCAGCTTCAGGCCGAGACCGGACTCGACATCGACATCCACGTCGACGGGGCCAGCGGCGCCTTCCTGGCGCCGTTCTGCGCGCCAGACGTGGTTTTCGACTTCCGCCTTCCCCGGGTCAAGTCGATCAGCACCTCCGGGCACAAATTCGGGCTGGCCCCGGTGGGCGTCGGGTGGGTCATCTGGCGGGACCGTGAGGAACTCCCCGAGGACCTCATCTTCCACGTCAACTACCTGGGCGGCGACATGCCCGTCTTCCAGATCAACTTCTCCCGCCCGGCCGGGCAGGTCATCGCCCAGTACTACAACTTCCTGCGCCTGGGCTATGAGGGCTACAAGAACATTCACGACGCGTCCTACGCCACCGGGCAGTACCTGGCCGCCGAGATCGCCAAGCTGGGCCCCTTCGAGCTGCTCTGCGACAGCAACCCGGCCACCGGGATCCCGACGGTGACGTGGCGCATCCGCGAAGGCGAGGACCCCGGCTACACGCTGTTCGACCTGGCCGACCGGCTGCGCACCCAGGGGTGGCAGGTACCGGCCTACACGCTCACCGGCGCCGCGTCCGACATCCCCGTGCAGCGCATCCTGGTCCGCCTGGGCGTGAGCCAGGACCTGGCCTCCCTGCTCCTGGAGGATTTCCGGAAGGCCGCGGCCCACTTCGGGAAACATCCGGTCACGGTGCCGATGTCGAAGGAGG
>JAOPYP010000750.1 GCA_025964635.1 Actinomycetes bacterium
CTGGACCGTGCCGCGGGCCACGCCGAGCCGGCGCGAGGCCTCCAGCACGCCGACCCGGGGTTCGGCGGCCAGCAGGCCGATGAGCCGCGCGTCCAGGCGGTCGATCACCACAGCGCACCTCCGGCCTGGGCAGCCGCGCGGAAATTGCCTTGCATGGTGTACAGCTTTGCACGAAAAGACCGTTAGAGAGTATGCAAAGTGACCAGGGAATCAAGGGACTGTTGCACAGCATGCCGCACGGGGCTGATCCTGCTGGCATCACCTAGAGCACTGGAGCGTGGGATGACTGCCACCGACGAGTTCCCGGTCACCGGCATGGACGCGGTTGTCTTCGCCGTGGGCAATGCGCGGCAGGCCGCGCACTACTACTCGTCCGCGTTCGGGATGCGCTGCGTCGCCTACCGCGGCCCCGAGACCGGGTGCCGGGATGAGGCCGCCTACGTGCTGGAATCGGGGCAGGCGCGGTTCGTGCTGCGCGGCCCGCTGCGGCCCGGCACGGCGCTGGCGCGCCATCATGCACGGCACGGCGACGGGGTGATCGACCTGGCCCTGGGGGTGCAGTCCGCGGAGGCCGCCTACGACTACGCCACCGGCCACGGCGCCCGCGGCCTGGCTGAGCCGCGGATCGTGGAGGACACCTGGGGCAAGGTGGTTCTGGCCAGCATCGCCACCTACGGGGACACTCAGCACACGCTGGTGGAGCGGTCCTCCTACAGCGGCCCCTACCTGCCCGGGTTCACGGCGGCCGAGCCGATCGTGGCCCCGCCGGCCCGGCCGCTGTTCACCGCGATCGACCACTGCGTCGGCAACGTGGAACTGGGCAGGATGGACGAGTGGGTGGGCTTCTACCAGCGGGTGATGGGCTTCACCAACATGAAGGAGTTCGTCGGCGATGACATCGCCACCGAATACTCCGCGCTGATGAGCAAGGTGGTCGCGGACGGCTCCCGGACGGTCAAGTTCCCCATCAACGAGCCGGCCGCGGGCAAGAAGAAGTCCCAGATCGACGAGTACCTGGAGTTCTACGGCGGCCCCGGCGTCCAGCACATCGCGCTGGCCTGCGACGACATCGTGGCCACGGTGCAGGCCATGAAGGCCGGGGGCGTGGAGTTCCTGGACACGCCGGACAGCTACTACGACACGCTCGGCGAGTGGGCCGGGGAGACCCGGGTCGCCGTGGAGACCCTGCGTGAGCTGCGCATCCTGGCCGACCGGGACGAGGACGGCTACCTGCTGCAGGTCTTCACCAAGCCGGTGCAGGACCGGCCCACGGTGTTCTTCGAGCTGATCGAGCGGCACGGCTCGGACGGGTTCGGCAAGGGCAACTTCAAGGCCCTGTTCGAGGCGATCGAGCGGGAGCAGGCCCGGCGCGGGAACCTCTGAGCCCGGGCGGGCCGCACCTGGCCCAGCCGCGCCGGCTCACCGGAACATCAGGTGGTAGCCCGCCTGCCGGAGTTCGCTGATCACGTCGTCGCAGTGCGCCGGGCCGCGCGTCTCGACCTGGAGCAGCACCTCGACCTCGTCCACCCGCAGCCGCGGCGTGACCCGTTCGTGCATCACGTCGAGCACGTTCGCGCCCAGGGCGGCCACGGCGCCGAGCATGGCGGCCAGCGCGCCGGGGCGGTCCGGTATCCGGCACCGGAACGTCAGGTAGCGGCCGGCCGCGGCCAGGCCGTGCCGCAGCACCTTGGCCAGCAGCAGCGGGTCGATGTTGCCGCCGGACAGCACGGCCACCACCGGCGGCTCGAACATGCCGGAGTATTCCATCAGCCCGGCCACGGCGGCCGCGCCGGCCGGCTCGACCACCTGCTTGGCGCGCTCCAGGCAGAGCAGCAGCGCCCGGGACAGGCTCTCCTCCGACACCGTCAGCACGTGGTCCACATGCCCGGAGATGATCCCGAACGGGATGTCGCCGGGCAGGCAGACGGCGATGCCGTCGGCCATGGTCGCGGCGGGCTGCACCCGCACCGGCCGGCCGGCCGCCAGGGACGCCGGGTAGGCGGCGACCGCCTCGGCCTGGACCCCGACCACGTTCACCGACGGGTCCGCGGACTTGACCGCGACCGTGACCCCGGCGATCAGGCCGCCCCCGCCGACCGGGATCGCGATCGTCCGCACCTGGGGGCACTGCTCCAGGATCTCCAGGCCGAGGGTGCCCTGGCCCGCGACGATGTCCGGGTGATCGAACGGGTGGATGAGCACCGCGCCGCGTTCGGCCGCGTAGTCGCGCGCGTAGTCCAGCGCGTCGTCCACGGTCTCGCCGTGCAGGATGATGTCCGCCCCGTAGCCCCGGGTCGCCTCGATCTTGGGCAGCTGGGCGCCTTCCGGCATGATCACGGTCGCCTTCACGCCGAGCCGCGCGGCCGCGAACGCCACCCCCTGGGCGTGGTTGCCGGCGCTGGCCGCCACCACGCCGCGGGCCCGCTCCTCCTCGCTGAGCCGGGAGATCCGCAGGTAACCGCCGCGGGCCTTGAACGACCCGGTGCGCTGCAGGTTCTCGCACTTGAGGAACACGGGGCCGCCCACCCGCTCGGACAGCACCCGGGAGTGCAGCAGCGGGGTGGGCGGGAGGATCTCGCGGAGTACCTCGCGGGCGCTGGCCACGTCGCTGGCGCTCACGGAGGGGGAGGTCATCGCCATGCCTGCAGTGTCGCACCCAGGAGGAGATGCGAGCGCTGCCGGCAGGGACGTAGGCTCGAAAGTGTGCAGCCAGACAACGAGACTCATGCAGCCGACGGAACCCCGCCCCGCCCCGCCGCCACCACCCTCGGCGAGCTGCGCGCCAGCGGGCACGAGTACGAGACCATAAAAGAGGAGATCCGGCGCAACCTGCTGGCCAGGATGCGGGCCGGCGAGGAAAGGTTTCCCGGCATCGTCGGGTTCGACCAGACCGTGCTCCCGCACGTGGAGCGGGCCCTGCTGGCCGGCCACGACACGATCCTGCTGGGCGAGCGCGGCCAGGGGAAGACGCGCCTGATCAGGACGCTGTCCGTCCTGCTCGACGACTGGACTCCCGCGGTCGCGGGCTGTGAGATCAACGACCACCCCTACCAGCCGGTCTGCGCCCGGTGCCAGCGCCTGGCCGCGGAGCAGGGCGACGACCTGCCGGTCACGTGGCGGCACCGCAGCGAGCGTTACGGCGAGAAGCTGGCCACCCCGGACACCAGCGTGGGTGACCTGATCGGTGACATCGACCCGGTCAAGGTGGCCGAGGGCCGGACCCTGGGCGACCCGGAGACGATTCACTTCGGCCTGGTACCGCGGACCAACCGCGGCATCTTCTGCCTCAACGAACTTCCTGACCTGGCTGAGCGGATCCAGGTCTCACTGCTCAACGTGCTGGAGGAACGGGACATCGGCGTCCGTGGCTACGCGCTGCGGCTGCCGCTGGACCTGATCCTGGTCGCCAGCGCCAACCCGGAGGACTACACCAACCGGGGCCGGATCATCACCCCGCTGAAGGACCGCTTTGGCGCGGAGATCCGCACCCACTACCCGCTCACGCTGGACGAGGAACTCGCGCTGACCCAGCAGGAGGCGCTGGTCGCCTGGGACGGCGCCGACCCCGGCGCGGACCTGCCCGAGCACCTGGTCGAGGTCATCGCGCGGTTCACCCGGCTGGTCCGGTCCTCGCCCGCGGTGGACTCCCGGTCCGGCGTCTCGGCCCGGTTCGCGATCGCCGCGGCCGAGTCGGTGGCCGCCTCCGCGGTCCGCCGGGCCGCGCTCACCGGGGAGGCGCAGCCGGTGGCCCGGATCTGTGACCTGCCGCCGATCGTGGGCAGCCTGCGCGGCAAGGTCGAGTTCGAGGTCAGCGAGGAAGGCCGGGAGACCGAGGTGCTCGACCACCTTCTCCGCCGGGCCATCGCGGACACGTTCCGGTCCCGGCTGGGCAGCGCCGACCTGAGCGGGCTGCTGGCCACGTTCGAGGAAGGCGGCTCGGTGGAGACCGGCGATCTGGTGCCCGCGGCCACGCTGCTGAACCGGATCGGCGAGGTCCCCGGGCTGGCCCGGATCATGGACCGGCTGGGCATGGACGGCGGCGAATCGTTCGGCGAGGCCGCCGCGGCGCTGGAGTTCGCGCTGGAGGGCCTGTACCTGATGCGGCGGCTGTCCAAGGACGTGATCGATGGCAGTGCGGTCTACCGGACCTGAGGCCGGCCTGGCTGGCGCACCGGCTCAACCCAGTGAAAGGTAGGCCGCCGCTGTGAGTGGCTACCGGTATGGCGAGTACGAGGACGGGCCCGATCCGCTGGCGCCCCCGTTCGACGCCCGGGGCGCCCTGGACGAGCTGGGCGACGCGGTGCTGGACGGGGCCGACCCGTCCAGCGCCCTGCGCGACCTGCTGCGCCGGGGGATGAACGGCCGCCGCGGCCTGGACGACCTGCTGCGCCGGGTCCGCGACCGGCAGCAGGAGATCCGCGGCCGCGGCCGGCTGGACGGGATCCTGGAGGAAGCGCGGGCGCTGCTGGACACGGCGGTGGGCCAGGAGCGGGCCGAGCTGTTCCCCGACCCTGGCGACGAGGCGCGGATGCGCGAGGACGAGCTGGACGGGCTGCCGTCGGACACCTCGCAGGCCATCCGCAGGCTGGCCGACTACAACTGGCGCAGCCCGGCCGCCCGGGAGACGTTCGAGCGGCTCAAGGACCTGCTCCGCAGCGAGGTCCTGGACAGCCAGTTCCGCGGCATGAAGGAGGTTCTCCAGCAGCCGGACCCGGAGGCCATGCAGCGGGTCAAGGACATGATGGCCGACCTCAACCAGATGCTGGAGGCGGACGCCCGGGGCGAGCACACCCAGGCGGACTTCGACGGCTTCATGGACCGCTACGGCGACATGTTCCCGGAGAACCCGGCCGACCTGGAGGAGCTGGTCGACGCGCTGGTCCGCCGGGCCACCGCGGCGCAGCGGCTGCTCGGCTCGCTCACCGACGGGCAGCGCGACGAGCTGGCCGCGCTGATGGAGCAGACGCTGCAGGACGCCGGGCTGGCCGCGGAGATGTCCCGGCTGTCCGACGCGCTGCGCGCCCGGCGGCCGGAGATGGACATGGCGGCTTCGTGGGGCGACCCGATGACCGGTGACGAGCCGCTCGGCCTGAGCGACGCCACCAGCGCCCTGGCCGACCTGGCCGACCTCGCCGACCTGGAGTCGGAGCTGCGCCAGGATTACCCCGGAGCGCGCCTGGACGACATCGACGAGGCCGCGATCCGGCGGGCCCTGGGCCGCCAGGCCGTGGACGACATGGAGGCGCTCCGGCAGACCGAGCGCGAGCTGGAAAAGCAGGGCTACCTGCAGCGCAACGCGGGCCAGCTCGAGCTCACCCCGAAGGCGGTGCGCCGCCTGGGCGAGACCGCGCTGCGCCGGGTCTTCGCAGACCTGCCCGAGGGCGGCTACGGCGACCACGAGCAGCGGGACGCCGGGCAGGCCGGCGAGTACACCGGCGCCACCCGCCGCTGGCAGTTCGGCGACGAGCAGGCCATCGACGCGCCGGCCACGGTGCGCAACGCGCTGCTGCGGGAGGCCGGAACGTTCCGCCCGGGCGAGTCGCCGGGCGTCCGGCTGTCCGGCCGCGACTTCGAGGTCGGGGAGACGCAGCGGCGTGCGTCCGCGGCCGTGTGCCTGCTGGTCGACCTGTCGTACTCGATGGCGCTGCGCGGCACCTGGGGCGCGGCCAAGCAGACCGCGCTGGCCCTGCACGCGCTGGTGCGCAGCCGGTTCCCGCAGGACTCCATCCAGGTCATCGGGTTCTCCAACTACGCCCGGGAGCTGCGCGAGACCGACCTGGCCGGGCTCGGCTGGGACATGGTGCAGGGCACCAACCTGCACCACGCGCTGGTGCTGGCCGGCCGCTACCTGGACCGGCGTCCCGAGCACGACCCGGTGGTGCTGATCGTGACCGACGGCGAGCCCACCGCGCACCTGCGCCGGGACGGGCGGTCCTGGTTCGACTGGCCGCCCGCGCCGGAGACCATCCAGCTGACGCTGGCCGAGGTGGACAAGATGACCCGGCGGCACGCGTCGCTGAACGTGTTCATGCTGGCCGAGGACGAGCGGCTGACCGACTTCGTGAACGAGGTGGCCCGGCGCAACGGCGGCCGGGTCCTGCACGCGGTGCCGGAACGGCTCGGCGAGTTCGTGGTCCGTGACTTCCTGCGGACCCGCCGGGAGGCGCGCCGGTAACGCGCCGGGCCAGTACCATGGCGCGCCGGTAACGCGCCGGGCCGGTACCGTGGCGCGCCGGTAACGCGCCGGGCCAGACCGTGGCGCGCCGGTAGCGCGCCGGGCCGGTACCGTGGCGCGCCGGTAGCGCGCCGGGCCAGTAGCGTGCCCCGTCGTTAACCTTTCCGGCGTACGCTCGGAAAGGCGGGGGCCTGGGGGGCCCGGAACGGGCCGAAACCCTGGGATAGATTTTGCTTTGGGGCTTTTGGGACCTGCCGCAGACGCTTGGATCTCGTAGTAGCGTTCGGCCGTTACAGCCATGGGCGGGCCGAAGGGGTGGCAGCTGGCCAGGCCTGCATATCTCTAGGAGGATCTCGTGAGTACTGTCACCGAATCAGGCACGCGCTCTTCGGGGAAGCGCATCTGCGCCCTGATTCTCGCCATCGTCGGCATTCTGCTGGTCATCCTGGCCGTGATCTACATGACCACCGCGGCCGGTTCCCTGCCCAGCTTCATCCCCGGTCACCTGAACGGCTCCACCG
>JAOPYP010000781.1 GCA_025964635.1 Actinomycetes bacterium
ACGCCCGGCTGGGCCGCCGGAGGCGGGGCAGCCGGGTGATGACTGGCGAGAAGGGATGGCAGGCATGTCGTTGACGGTCCCGGCCGATCTGCTGGAGCAGGCGAGTAACGGCGAGGTAGACGATGAGCAGTTCGTGGCGTGCGTCCGCACGTCGCTGCCCTATGCGTGGTCGGTGATCAGCGGCCTCGCCGAGCGGCTGCCGTCCGCCAGCGGGGGCTTCGCAGACAACCGGATCCCGCCACCGGATGAGGCAGCCCGGGGTCAGCTGCTGCGGGCCCTCGCGAGTGACGCCATGCGCGGCGCGCTGGAGCGGCACTTCGGTGTCCGGCTGGCGTTCCAGAACTGTCACCGCGTCGCCGTGTTCGGGCCGGCCTCACCCCAGGGCGCCTACGCGGAGTTCGTGTCCCCCCGGGCGCAGATCCTCAACCAGAGCCCGGAGCTGGTCGACTGCTGACGCTGCTCCTGCAGGCGCCACCACCGGGCCGGGCAACGCGGGCCTTCGCCGCTCCGCGATGCCGCCCGAGTCGGCCACCCGCAGCCGGGCTACCGGCAGTCGGCGCAGAGGCCGAGGATGTCGAGGCGGTGACTGTGGGCCTGGAAGCTCTCGGCGCCGGCGAGCTGGCCGATCGCGGCGGTGACATCGTGCTCCACGGCGGCCGGGAGGGTCACGTCGATGACCTTGCCACAGCTCAGGCAGAGCAGGTGGTGGTGGTGCCCGGTGAGATCCTCGGCGAGCTCGAAGCGGGTGAACTCGTCGTTGGCGGTCACCCGCCGGACGATGCCAGCGGCCTCCAGGTCGGTCAGGTGCCGGTAGGCCGAGCTGCGCGGCACGCCGGGCAGGCGGTCGGCGATGTCGCCGATGCTGACCGGGTGACCGGCGCTGACGAGCAGGCTTATGATGGCCCGCCGTCCGGCCGTGTACCGCTGGTCGGCCTGGCGCAGCCGGTTCTCGACCACGCCGTGCAAGTCGCCGGCCGTACCCTGAACTGACATCACATCCCCTTTGATGCAGTTAGCGCGAATGCTGCCGCGTTCCATTCCCCGGGTTAGCGCTCGTCATAGTGATCCTCATGGACGGCGTGACGATAGTCCACGTGTTCCTCATGCCTGGTGCTGGCGTACCCGCGGCCCGGCCGCGGGACCCCGCGGCGAGCGGGGCTGCCGCCTTATTTGCATTGAGACCCAGTCTCAGACTATGTTTCACGCATGGTCTTCACGGCAGGGCGCCCCGCAGCCCGCAGATCCCCCCGCAGGCGGAAGGCTCTCGTACTGGCCGGTGCGGCTGCCGCGCTGGCCGTGGCCGCGGCGGGCTGCGGGACCAGCGCCACCCCCGCGGCCTCCGCGAAATCCACCACCGTCATCAACGCCATCGGCGCCGAGAACGAGTACGCCAACGTGCTGGCCCAGATTGGCGGCAAGTATGTGCACGTGTCGTCGATCCTGAACAACCCGGCGACGGATCCGCACACCTACGAGTCGAGCCCGAGCGTGGCCCAGGAGGTCAGCTCCGCCCAGCTGATCGTGCAGAACGGCGTCGGCTACGACACGTTCATGAACAAGATGGAGTCCGCGTCACCGAACGCGTCGCGCAAGCTGATCGTCGTCCAGCACGTGCTCGGGCTGCCCGACAGCACTGCCAACCCGCATCTCTGGTACGACCCGAAGACGATGCCGGCCGTGGCGAAGGCGATGGCCGCCGAACTGTCGGCCCTGCAGCCAGCGCACAAAACCTACTTCCAGGCCAACCTGAAAGCGTTCGACGCCTCGCTGGCCCCGCTGAACAGCGCCATCGCGCAATTCAAGGCGAAGTACCCGGGCACCACGGCCGCCACCACCGAGCCGGTCGCTGACTACCTGCTGCAGGCCATGGGGATCAAGAACCTCACCCCGTTCAGCTTCCAGGCCGACATCATGAACGGCGTGGACCCCTCCCCCCAGGACATCTCGCTCGAGAATGGCTTCTTCGCCCAGCACACGGCGAAGGTCTTCGCCTACAACCAGCAGGTCGTGGATGCCCTCACCACGTCGATCCGGCAGGCCGCGCAGAGAGCCGGGATCCCGGTGGTCGGTGTCTACGAGACGATGCCCACCCCGGGCTACCGCTACCAGTCATGGATGCTCGCTGAGGTCCACGCCATCCAGAAGGCGGTCGTCAGCAAGATCTCCACGCAGAGGCTGTGATGGGATTGGCTGAGGCCAGCGCCACCCTGCCGGACGTCCTGCAGGTGGGGGGGGTCAGTGTCGCCCTGGGCGGGCGGAAGATCCTCGACGACGTCAGCTTCACGATCGGCGCCGGGGAGTTCACCGGGCTGATCGGCCCGAACGGCGCCGGGAAGACCACGCTGCTGCGGGTGATCCTCGGCCTGCAGCGTGCCACCGCGGGCACGGTCGCCGTCCTCGGGCAGCCCCGGTCCCGGCGGAATCCCTCCATCGGGTACGTGCCGCAGAAGGTCCTCCTGGATTCCGATCTGCCGATGCGCGCCCGGGACCTGGTCGCGCTGGGGATGGACGGGCACCGGTTCGGGATGCCGTTGCCGTCGCGGCAGCGCAGCGAGGCGGTCCGCGAGATGCTGCACGCGGTGGACGCGGACCGGTTCGCGGATGCCCGGGTCGGGAATCTGTCCGGCGGCGAGCAGCAGCGGGTGCTGATCGCCCATGCCCTGATCAGCCGACCCCGGCTGCTCCTGCTCGATGAGCCGCTGGCCAACCTCGACCTGCGCAGCGGGCAGGAGATCATCAGCCTGCTCGCCCGGATCGCCACCAGCCAGCACGTCGCCGTGCTGCTGTCCGCGCACGAGATGAACCCGCTGCTCCCGGTCATGGACCGGGTCGTCTACCTGGCCGCGGGCCGGGCCGCCAGCGGCCCGGCCGACCAGGTCATCCAGGCCGACGTGCTCAGCAAGTTGTACGGGCACCATGTCGACGTCCTGCACGTGCACGGGCGCGTCCTGGTCGTCGCCGGCACCGAGGACGGGGAAGGCGCCGACCTCACCGCCGATCATGCGCTCGAGGCGGGCTGAGGCTCATGCACCAGCTCTGGACGTGGGTGTTCGAGCCCGGTTTCTTTTCCAGTGCCCCGGTTCGCGTCGCGGCCGTGACCGGCGGCGTGGCCGCCGTCGTCTCCGCCGTGACTGGCGTGTTCACCGTCATGCGCGGCCAGTCCTTCGGCGGTCACGCGCTGGGTGACGTCTCCGCGGCCGGCGGCTCAGGCGCGCTGCTGGTCGGGCTGAACCCGCTGCTGGGGTTCGTGGGCCTGGGGATCATCGGGGCGGGCGTGATGGACACGATCGGCGTCCGGCGAGTACGGGGGAGGGACCTGGCGACCGGGATCGTGCTCGGTGCCGCTATCGGCCTCTCCGCCCTGTTCCTGTACCTGACTTCGGTCAGCGGGGCGACGACCGGCGCTCCCGCGCAGATCCTGTTCGGCTCGATCTTCACCATCACCAGTGCCACTATCCCGGCGGTGGTGATCCTCAGCGTGATCGCGGTGGCCAGCATCGCGGCTGTCTGGCGGCCGCTGCTGCTGAGCAGCGTGAGCCCGGATCTCGCCGCCGCGCGGGGAGTGCCGGTCCGCCTGGTCGGGCTGCTGTACATGCTGGCGCTGGCCGTCTCCGTGGGATTGTCCTCCCTGGCCGTCGGCGCCATCTTGTCCACCGCCCTGCTGATCGGGCCCGCCGCCACCGCGCTCCGCCTGACCAGGACGGTGGGCTGGGCGCTGGCCGTCGCGTGCCTGCTCGGCGCCGGCGCGACCTGGCTCGGTATCCTCCTCGCCTACGACAGCTACTACTGGAGTGCCGCGCACCAGGGCCTGCCGGTCAGCTTCTTCATCGTCGCCGTGATTTTCGCCGGTTACCTGTTCTCCGGGTTCCCGGCGGCACGGGCAGCGGCCGGGCGCCGGGACGCGGCCGTACCGCCGCCGGCTTCGCCGGCCCACGAAAAGATCGCGGCGTGACGCCGTGACCCCACCGGCCCGGGAGGAGAGGGCATGTTCGCGGGATTCATGATGAACACGTGGGCCGTGGCGACGATCGTGGCCCCGGTCGCCGGGATCGTCGGGTTCTTCGTGGTGCTGCGCGGATCAGCGTTCCCCGCGCACGCCATCCCCAAAGGCGCATTCGCGGGCGCGGCCGGTGCCAGCCTGCTCGGCATCAGCACCCTGCTGGGCCTGGCCGTCTTCTCGCTGCTCGGTGCGCTGGGGATCGGCGCGCTGGGCCGCCGGGGGCGCAGCGACGTCGCGACCGCCCTGGCCCTGGTCATGATGCTCGCGCTCGGCGCGGCGTTCCTGTCCCGGACCACCCAGTATGAGCCGGAGATCTACTCCCTGCTGTTCGGTGAGGTCCTCGGGGTGAGCAGCACCCAGTTGCTGCCCGTCGCGGCCCTGGGCCTGGTATCCATCGCCGCGGTGGCGGTGCTCTACCGGCCGCTCATGCTCTCCTCCGTCGTTCCCGAGGTTGCAGAAGCGAAGGGCATCCGCGGCCGCCGGATGGAGATGTGCTTCCTGATCGTGGTCGCCCTGGCCACGGCCATGACCGTGCCCGTGGTCGGTGCCCTGCTGATCTTCAGCCTGATGATCGGTCCTCCGGCCGCCGCCCGGTCCCTCACCAGCCGGCCTGGCCTGGCCATGTTCTTGTCCGTTGTCATCGCGCTCGTCACCGTGTGGGTGGCGATCGCCGCCTCCTACACCTGCAACTGGCCGGTCGGATTCTTCGTCGGCGGCCTCGCTGCCCTGTCCTACGGCCTCGGCCGCGGCTGGGCCGCCTGGCGTCACACCCGGGCCACCCCCGCCGCCGCTCCCCGGCTGCTGGCCGCCGCCGACCGAGCGTGACCCGTGATGCCCTGCCCAGCCCGGGCAGGCGGCCGGCCGGAGGATACCGGCCGGCCCTGGTTCACGCCGGAAGCCCCGGTTGCTGCACGATCAGCACGATCGAGACGATGAGCAGCGCGGAGCCGAAGGTGACCAGGGCGTAGCGGATCGTGTGCAGCTTGAACGAGCTGCCGATGCCGACCAGGAACAGCACGGCGGCCAGGAACACCGTGATCCGGACGTAGTTGTCGCCGACCTGTCCCGCGTGGTTGCCCACCACGAATTTTGCATCGGCTGCGTTGTCGAGCGCGGTGGCCTTCGCCTGCGCGGCCAGCTTGTACTGAGGCATGTAGGTCGGGCCGGGCGGGGCATTCCGATTGTGCAGCGGGTTGGTGGCCAGCCACGCGTTGAACGCGACCCGGAACTGCGGCCGGAACCGGCGTTCCGCGATGGCCTCCTTCTGCGGGCTGTTCAGGGTGAAGGCGATGAACCAGGCGTTGAAGGTCGAGGCGTCGAAATTGCGCTGGGAGAGCGCGGTGAGGTCGCTCCGGGTGGCCAGCGCGCGCAGCGTGGACGACTGGGCAATCTGGACGCGCGATTCCGTTCCCCAGCGAGCCGCCGAGTAACCGGCCCAGGCCGCGGTGATCGTGACCAGCGCGAGCAGCCCGGCCTCGCAGATCTGCAGGATCCGGGAATGACGGCTTCCGTCCTCGCCGTGATCGTGTGAGTCGTCAGGTTTTTTGGCCAGCGTCTCGCCGTGTTCATGCAGCTGCTTGCCGGCCTCGATCGGGTTCAGCCCCTCAGGCATAAGCGATCTGCCGCCGGGGCCCGGGTGAAGGTGAGCGCCTGGCGGCGCAGTTGCGGCCAGTTCATGGCCGGCCGGGGCGGGGGGACGCCGGGCCGGTTGCGCGGGACGCGTACGCGCAGTGCGAGGGGGTGGATGGTGCAGCGGACGGGGGTGGGCATGAGGACTGATTCGCCGTCGATGCCAACCGGGATGTGGGGCTGGTCGGCGTCAATGATGACTTCGCGGGCGGTCAGCATGGTGACGCTGCGGGAGCGCTGGGCCTTGCGCAGGAGCGCGGCGGCCTGGGCGGCGTTGGTGATCTTGACGCCGATGACACCGAGGACGCCCTGGTCGAGGCGGGCGCGGCGGCCCAGGCCGGCGAAGTCGCCGGTCTCGTACGGGTTGTTGCTGATCAGGACGGCTTGCGGCCCGTCGAGGATCACCTGCCCGTCGGCCCGGACCACCAGGTGCGCTCCCTCGTGGCCGGTCAGCAGGTCGGGGAGCATCGCCAGGGTGGTGCCGGACTTGTCGTCGCGGTAGGCCGGGCTCTGCACGACCTGGGCGTACGCGCCGAACGAGGCGTTGTTGACGAACGTGCGGTCCCCGATCAGGCCCAGGTCGATGCGCAGGTCCACGCCGTCGGTCAGGGCACCGAGGCAGGTGGCCGGGTCGTCACGGTCCAGCCCGAGATCGAGGGCGAAGTGGTTGCGGGTACCGGCGGAGATCACCATCATCGGGATGTCCCGCCCGGCGGCGATGCCGGCGACGAGAGCCTGCGTCCCGTCGCCGCCCGCCACCCCGAGCAGGTCGGCGCCGGCGTCGGCCGCCTGGCGCGCCATCGCGGCCACGTCCACCACGCCGGGACCCTCCAGCAGGGCCACCTCGGCGCCGAGCGCAGCGGCCTTGCCGTCGAGCCCGAACCTGGTGACCTTCCCGCCGCCCGACCGCGGGTTCATGATCACGAAGGGCTGCCGCTGGCGCACCGCCGCGTCTTCGCGCGGCTTCGCCGCCGGCCGGCCGCCGCGCAGGGCCGCGCGGCCCGTGGTCACGGCCGCGGCCCCGAGCAGGGCGCTGAGCGCGATCTCCCACAGCAGCCCCGCGGCTGCGTACACCACGATCACGCCGGCTGGCGCCGCGACCAGGACCACGCCCGCGACCCAGCGCCCCAGGCCGCGGTGAGCCAGGAACCACCACGCCGCCGCGCAGACGACAGCCAGCCCCGCGGCCCCCAGCAGCAGCGCGGTCACGCTCTTGAGCGCGCCCGCCACCACGAGCACCACCACCCCGGCCAGGGCCGCAGCGAACGCGAGCCGGGCCAGCCACCGCTGCCCCCTCGTGACCACGGCCGGCGACCCGGGCGCGTTACCTGTCCCGCCCGGCGGGCCACCGCCCGCGGGCACACGTTCGGCCTTGTGCGCCATACCTGCCTTTCCCGGCCGTGGGCCTGATCCGGGGAGTTATCCCGTCAGGATCGCCTGCTCCGGCATGGGGGTCGTCATCCTGTACGGGTGATGTGCCGGGTTTCAGCGGCCGGGCGATCCTGGCCCTCAGGTCGCCGGGGACTCCCGGCTGGCGTCTTCATCAGCACCGCTGCCGTCAGCGTCCGAAGACGGCTGACCGTCTCGGGCGATCTGGAGTCCGGGGCCCGCATCGCCTGCTTGTCCGGGTGCCCCGCCGGTCTTGCCAGCCTTCCGGTGCCGGAGCACCACCACGGCCGCGCCGACGGCCGCCAGCACGGCCGTTGCGGCCACCACTCCCGGCCAGCGCCGCCGCGGCGCAGAGCCATCTGGCGTGGTGACCTCGACGCGCCGCGCCGTGGCCGTGAAAACGTCACAGATCCTCGGGGCCACGGTGTCCCTGACCGCGAGGCCGCCCCGTTCGATGCGTGGGGCGGTCCAGGCGCGCGCCCCGTTGACACGCGGCGCAGCCCACGTCGCGGCGCTCCGGGCGCCATCCCGTACGGCCATCCCGGCGGTCCTGGCCAGCGGCACGGCTGCCCGGGCCGGAACGGCCGCCCAGGCCAGTTGCATGTGGCCCTGCTCGGACTCGGATGCGCGCTTCCTGTTCAGGACAGACATATGAACCTCCCGGGAATGGCCTGCACTGGTATGCCTTGGTGCCTGCCGCTCACGCGTCCATCACGGTATGGGACGCGTCGCGGTCGGGCGGCCCGGGCGCGACCCGCAGGGCGCGGAGCGCGTGCCGCAGCATGAAGGCCCCGATGATCTCGAAGATGCCCATGATGACGAACCAGATCCCGAGCAGGACGGCCAGGGCGTTAAGCGAGGAGGCCGGGGCGGACGCGACCACAATCCCGGCGATCAGGCTCACCACCCCGAAAATGATCCACCACGCCCTTCCCTCGCGGGCGCCGCCGGAGATCCCCCCGATCAGCGCGGCAAGCCCCTGGACAATCCAGGTGATGCCGATGATCAGGCCGATGAGCGATCTGGTCAGGTGGAGATGGCGGATCAGGACCACGCCGATAACGATGAACAGCATGCCAGCGATGCCGAGCCAGATCCGATGCGGCTCCTGCGGGTCGAACACCCGGATCAGGTGGAAGATCCCGGAGAAGATCGTGAGGACGCCGAGAAGCACCGCGAGCACGTTCAGCGAGCCCGTCGGGTGGAAGCTCACGATGACGCCGAGGATCAGGGTCAGGGCGCCGAGGAACAACGTCGCCTGCCATGTTCCCGCCATTACCCCAGGCGCCGGGGGTGGCGGCGCGCCGTACCGGCCTGAAGCCATTGACGTCTCGTCGCCAGCCATTGACCCTCCCTATGTCGCTCCACCGTGGCCAGCAGGCGGCCAGCATGACTGAAATCACCGGCGCCCACCCTTACGATGCTCAGCCCCACCGCTCACAGGCGTCGTCACCCGGTCTGGGTGATAGCGGCCACCAGGCAGCACCCAGACCGCTCCGCTACACCGGCCAGGAATCAGCCCCGGTCTTGATTGAGGTTGGTAGCGGCGCCAGCGCAGGAGAAAGGGCTGGACGCCGCAGCCGTATTACTCCTTGGCGTTCAGGCCGGGCCGCCTGGAGCCCGCTGGCCGGCGGGATCCTCTCCGGCAAATCCAGCAGCACCAATCCAGCCGGTCCTGGCACGCGCATCGACCCCGCAAGCCTCACCGAGCATCAGCACACCGTGGCGGCCAGCGTGCAGGCGGTCGCGGGCCACCGAACTCGATCTCGGCTTCCCCTCCACCTTCATCGGAGACACCAGCCCCTGGGTCTTCGGGGCAGCGGAACTGTGAGGGACTTGACTGGACCTTGGCCGTTTGCCGATATTCTCATGACACGGTCTCGGCGGTCCCAGGAGGTGCGATCGACTTGGTCCAGGCCACGGAGAACGCTCCGGGCCCTCGGTCGGCGATGCGGTGACAG
>JAOPYP010000800.1 GCA_025964635.1 Actinomycetes bacterium
TACCGCCTGGCTGGCCCACCGGCGTGCCGCCCCGGGCCCCGGGCCGGGCCCCGTCACCGGGCCTGCATCCGTCACCGGCGCCGCATCCATCACCGGGACCGCCCCGGGCGGCGGACCCGGCGCGGCCATCGGGTCCGCCCCGGCCGCGGCCGGGGCGGCTCCCGCCGCGATGTCCGCGCCAGGGACGCTCCTGGGCAGCAAGCCGGACACCGCGCACGCCCCGAGCCCGGTGCCCGGGGACGACTGCCTGGACGCCGCGGCCCGGCCATAATGCCGTCAGCCCGCTCCGGCCCCGGGCCTAGGATGGCTGCATGTCCATTGCCCGCGCCGAAGTGGCCCACCTGGCCCGGCTGTCGAGACTGGCCCTGACCGACGAGGAACTCGATCACTTCGCGGTCCAGCTCGACCAGATCATCTCGGCCGTCGCGCGTGTCCAGGAGGTCGCGGCGGAGGGTATCCCGCCGACCTCGCACGCGGTCCCGCTGGCCAACGTCTTCCGCGACGACGTGGTGATCCCGCCGCTCGGCGCGGACAAGGTGCTGGACCAGGCGCCGGCCGTGGAGGACCAGCGGTTCCGGGTCCCGCGGATCCTGGCGGAGGACTGATCGTGGACGACGAGACCAGGCCCGGCGAAGCCATGCCCGCCCCGGACCGTGCTGGCCGGGACCGCGCCAGCGAGCTGACCCGGATGACCGCGGCCGAACTCGCCGCGGCGATCGCGGGCGGCCAGGTGTCCGCGCTGGAGGTTACCGACGCCCACCTGGGCCGCATCGACGCGGCCGACGGGCAGCTGCACGCCTTCCTGCACGTCGCGGCGGACAGCGCCCGGGCCGCCGCCCGGGCGGTCGACGAGCGCCGCGCCGCCGGGGACGTGCTCGGGCCGCTGGCCGGCGTGCCGCTGGCCCTCAAGGACGTCTTCACCACCACGGACATGCCCACCACCTGCGCCTCGCGCATCCTCGGCCGCTGGCGGCCGCCGTACGACGCGACCGTGACCCGGCGGCTCCGCCAGGCCGGCGTGGTGCTGCTGGGCAAGACGAACATGGACGAGTTCGCGATGGGCTCGTCCACCGAGAACTCGGCGTTCGGCCCGTCCCGCAACCCGTGGGACCTGGCCCGGGTGCCCGGGGGCTCGTCGGGCGGCTCGTCCGCGGCGGTCGCCGGCTTCGAGGCGCCGCTGGGCATCGGCACCGACACCGGGGGGTCCATCCGGCAGCCCGCCGCGGTGTGCGGGATCGTCGGGGTCAAGCCGACCTACGGCGGCTCGTCCCGGTACGGGGTCATCGCGTTCGCGTCTTCACTGGACACCCCCGGGCCGCTGGCCCGGACCGTGCTGGACGCGGCGCTGCTGCACGAGGCGATCTCCGGGCACGACCCGTGCGACTCGACCTCGGTGGACGCGCCGGTCCCGCCCGTGGTGGCCGCCGCCCGGCAGGCGGACGTCAGCGGCCTGCGCATCGGGGTGGTGCCCGAGCTGAGCGGCGAGGGCTACCAGCCGGGGGTGCTGGCCCGGTTCAACGAGGCCGTCGAGCTCCTCGAGTCCCTGGGCGCCAAGATCGTCGAAGTGTCCTGCCCGCACTTCAGCTACGCGCTGCCCGCCTACTACCTGATCGCGCCCAGCGAGTGCTCCTCCAACCTGGCCCGGTTCGACGGCATGCGGTACGGGCTGCGGGCCGGGGACGACGGCACGCACAGCGCCGAGGAGGTCATGTCGCTGACCCGGGCCGCGGGGTTCGGTCCCGAGGTGAAGCGCCGCATCATGCTCGGCACCTACGCGCTGTCGAGCGGGTACTACGACGCGTATTACGGCAAGGCCCAGCAGGTGCGGACGCTCATCACCCGCGACTTCGAGGCCGCGTTCGAGCAGGTCGACGTGCTCATCTCGCCGACCACCCCGACCACCGCGTTCCCCATCGGCGAGCGGGCCGACGACCCGATGGCCATGTACCTCGCCGACCTGTGCACGATCCCGTCGAACCTGGCCGGCAACGCGGCGCTGTCGCTGCCGTGCGGGCTCGCGCCCGAGGACGGCCTGCCGGTGGGCCTGCAGATCATGGCGCCGGTGCTGGCCGACGACCGGGTCTACCGGGTGGCGGCGGCCGTGGAGGCCGCGCTCACCCAGCGCCGCGGCGGCCCGCTGCTGGATGCGATCCGCGGGCCGGCCGGGCTGCCCGCGCCCGTGCTGCCAACCACGGCCCGTGCTTCCGGCCACGGAGGGAGCAGCGCATGACTGACCAGGCGACCATGAATCTGGTCTCCTTCGAGGACGCCGTTTCCCGCTACGACCCGCTGATCGGCCTGGAAACGCACGTTGAACTCGGCACCCTCACGAAAATGTTCTGCGGCTGCCCGGCCCGGTTCGGCGGCGAGCCGAACTCCCTGGTCTGCCCGGTGTGCCTGGGCCTGCCCGGCTCGCTCCCGGTGACCAACCGGATGGCGATCGAGTACACGATGAAGATCGGGCTGGCACTGAACTGCACGATCGCTGACACGGCCCGGTTCGCCCGGAAGAACTACTTCTACCCGGACATGCCGAAGGATTACCAGATCTCGCAGTACGACGAGCCGCTGTGCACGGACGGGTGGCTGGACATCACCGTGCACGACCCGGCGGCCGGCGATGAGCCGCGGCCGTTCCGGGTCGAGATCGAGCGGGTGCACCTGGAGGAGGACACGGGCAAGTCGATGCACGTCGGCTCCACCGGGCGGATCCACGGCGCGGAGTACTCACTCGTGGACTACAACCGGGCCGGCATCCCGCTGGTGGAGATCGTCACCAAGCCGGTGGCCGGCACCGGGGCCCTCGCGCCCGAGGTGGCCCGGACCTACGTGGCGGAACTGCGTGACCTGCTGCGCGCGCTGGGCGTGTCCGACGTGCGGATGGAAGAGGGCTCGCTGCGCTGCGACGTGAACACCTCACTGGCGCCCAGGGGGGCCTCCGCATGGGGCACCCGGACCGAGACCAAGAACGTGAACTCGCTCCGCTCGGTGGCGCGCGCGGTCCGGTCCGAGATCCAGCGGCAGGCTGCGCTGCTGGACGCGGGGCAGCGGGTGGTGCAGGAGACCCGGCACTTCAACGAGGAGACCGGGACCACCTCGCCCGGCCGGAGCAAGGAAGAGGCGCAGGACTACCGCTACTTCCCCGAGCCCGACCTGGTGCCGGTCGCGCCGTCCCGGGACTGGGTGGAGAGCGTGCGGGCCCAGCTGCCCGAGTTGCCGGGCGCCCGGCGGGCCCGGCTGCAGCGCGAGTGGGGCCTGTCGGAACTGGACATGGCGGCGCTGCGCAACGCCGGTGCGCTGGACCTGGTCGCTGAGACGATCGCGGCGGGAGCCACCCCGGCCGACGCCCGCAAGTGGTGGCTGAGTGAGCTGCTCCGCACGGCGAACAAGTCGGGCGCGGAACTTGGCGACCTGCCGATCACCCCCGCGGACGTGGCCCGGGTGGCTCAGCTGGTGGACTCGGGGGTGGTCAACGACCGGCTGGCCCGGGAGGTCATTGAGGGCGTGCTGGCCGGCGAGGGAACACCGGACGAGGTGGTCACGGGCCGCGGCCTCGTCGTGGTCAGCGACGACACGGCGCTCACCGCCGCGGTCGACGAGGCCATCGCCGCCCACCCGGACGTCGCCGAGAAGATCCGGAGTGGCAAAGTCGCCGCGGCCGGTGCCCTGGTTGGTGCGGTGATGAAGGCCACCGGGGGCAAGGCCGACGCCAGCCGGGTCAGGGAACTCATCCTCGGCCGCCTGAGCTGAGCAGTGCCCAGGATGACGCAACGCCCATGACGGTCCACCCATGCTGATCTGGGTGCCGACGGCCGAGGTGGCCGCGGGGCTGGCCGGGCTGCCCGGCGCGGACGTGGAGGTGGTCGCGCCGGACGGCGCGCCGCTGCCGCCCAGCGCGGACCGGGTCGAGTTCTACGTGCCGCCGTTCTCCCCCCGGCCGCCGGGGATCGCGGCGATGCGCCAGATGCCGCGGCTGGCCGTGGTGCAGACGCTGACCGCCGGCGTGGACCGGCTGCTCGCCGACCTGCCCGCCGGGGTCACCCTCTGCAACGCGCGCGGTGCGCACGACGCGAGCACGGCGGAGTGGGTGGTCGCCGCGATGCTCGCGGCGCTCCGTGAGTTCCCGCTGTTCGCCCGGGAGCAGGCCGCCCAGCGCTGGACCTATCACTTCACCGACTGCCTGGCGGGCAAGACCGTGCTCATCGTCGGGTACGGGTCGATCGGCGCGGCGGTGGAGCGGCGGCTGGCCGGCTTCGAGGTGCAGGTCGTCCGGGTGGCCCGGACGGCCCGCCCAGACGTGGCCGCCATCAGCGACCTGCCCGGGCTGCTGCCCGGGGCGGACGTGGTCGTGCTGCTGGCCCCGGTCACGCCCGAGACCATCGGCATGGCCGACGCGGCGTTCCTGGCCCGGATGAAAGACGGAGCGCTGCTGGTCAACGCGGCCCGCGGCTCGCTGCTGGACACCGGCGCGCTGGTCGCGGAACTGCGCCGGGGCCGGCTGCGGGCCGCGCTCGACGTGACCGAACCGGAGCCGCTCCCGGCCGGCCATCCGCTCTGGACCATGCCCGGCGTGTTCATCACCCCGCACGAGGCGGCGTCGACCCCGGTATCGGTCACCCGGATGATCAGCCACGTCCGCGGCCAGGCGGAGAGATTTCTCAATGGCGCGCCGCTGCTGAATGTCATCTCCGGGAGTTATTGAGAATTCCGCCAGCTACGGAAAGGCTTCCGGCAATTACCCCTGGTCAATGCGATATGGCCGGGTTACGTGCCGCCATACAGAGCGAGATGTCTCCCGGAGGACGCCCTTCCTCAATCGAAGTGTGACCTAAGGGGCCTAAAGTGAGGCTCCATCGTTCACTGGCGATGACCGCGACGAGCCCGTTGGCGGGTCCCGCAGCACACCGTGCGGGCACCCTGCCCGGACCTGGTGACCGTGAGTCTTAGCTCGGTTGCGCAGGAATTGTCAGCCTGGGCCCACAAGGCGCCGCTGGCGCATCACGTGGCGGCACGAGCAGCGGAACAGAGGCACCGGAAGGAGACTCGGTGCACCCGCAAGCATCGGGTGACCCACGATGAGCCTGGCCGCACAGGCCGCAACCACGGTGGTGGCGCTGATCGCTGCCGTGGCCGCAGTCAGCCTGTGGCGCGGTGCCAACCGGCACACAGGCTCTGTCCGGCGTGCGTACCGGGTGTTCGCGCTGGCCTCACTGCTCTGGGGGGCGGGAGCGGTCGGCCAGCAGGCGCTGGTCAGCGCCGCGGCCGGGGCCACGTTCCCGTTCACCGTCGCCGACCTGCCCGGGCTGCTGGCGCTGCCCGCCCTGGTGACCGGGCTGTACAGCCTCGGATCACGGCGCGAGGCGGCGCGCCATCCGCTGGCCCAGCCCCACCGGGCCCGGATCGGCACCGCGGTGGCGCGCGCCGCGGACGGGTACGTGGTGGCGTCCGCCCTGTTCATCGTCGCCTGGATCACGGTGCTGAGCGCCGGGTACGCGCGCTCGGGTGATGACCCGCGCACGTTCGCCGCCGAGCTCGTCCATCCCCTCGCCGACCTGCTCGTGCTCGGCGCCGTGCTCCCCCTCGCGGTAGCGGCCGGCCGGCGGGGTGCCGCCCCGGTCCTCGCCCTGCTCGCGGTAACCGTGAGCGACACGCTCGCCGTAGGAGCCAAGGTCACCAACGGGCACCCCGGCGTGGCTTCCCAGTTGCTGCTGATCGCCGGCTTCTGCGTGCTGGGCAGCGCCCCGTGGCTGGGTGGCTCACGGCGCGCCGGCGCCGGGGATGCGGCGGCGCAGTTCACCCGGGCCGGGGCGCACGCTACGACCGCGCTGGCCGCGCTGAGCGCGGCGGCGGCCGCGCTGGTGCTGATCGGCTGGGTCCTGGCGGGCAGTCCGGCGGCCGAGCCGGTGCTGGCCCTGCTCACCGGGACCGCGCTGCTGGCGCTGACCGCCCGGGTCGTGATCCTGGCCCACCGGGACAGCATCCGGTCCCGGCTCTGGCATGAATCCGGCCAGCAGTTCCGCGAGCTGGCCGACCGGATCAGCGACGTGGTGCTGGTGTGTGACTACGCCGGGGCGATCAGCTACGCGAGCCCCACGGTCCGCGACTACGGGTACACCCCAGCTGGCCTGGAAGGCCAGGTCCTGACCGACCTGGTGCACCCGGAGGACCGGCTGGGCGGGCTGCGCGCGGTCCGGGAGGCGGCGTCGGTGGCGGGCGCGCCGGCCCAGCCGGTCCGCTTCTCCTGCCGGGTCCGCGCGGCCGACGGGACCTGGCGGTACGTCGAGACGGTCATCTCGCGGCATCGCAGCCAGGGCGCCCCCGACCGGCTGCTGGTCACGTCGCGGGACGTCAGCGACCAGGTGGCGCTGCGCCGCCAGATCGCCCACCTGACGTACCACGACGGGCTGACCGGGCTGCCCAACCGCGCCTACCTGGAGGAGCGGGCGCGGGAGGTACTCAGCCGCTCGGACCTGGAGACTACGGGCGTGGCTGGGGTCATCCTGGTGGACCTGGACGCGTTCACCAGCGTGAACGACGCCGCGGGTCCCAGCGCGGGAGACCTGGTCCTCGCCCAGGTGGCGCGGCGGCTGCGCGCGGTGGTGCCGCCGCGCGCCACGGTGGCGCGCTGGGGCGGCGACGTGTTCGCGGTCCTGATCGAGGAAGCCGCCTCCGCCGGTGAGATCATCGAGGTGGCCCAGCGCATCCTGGCCAGTGTGGCCGCCGACCCGTTCCGGGCCGCCGACCGCAGCGTCCCCCTGTCGGCCAGCGTCGGTGTCGCGCTCGCGGACGGCAGCCCGGCCGGGTACGTCTGGCGTAACGCGGACGCCGCGGTGTCCCGGGCCAAGGACTCCGGCGGCGGGCGGCTGGAGGTCTTCCCGGCGCTGCCGCACCCCGACAACCGGCGCCGCCTGACCCTCGCGGCGCAGCTGAGCCGGGCTCTCAGCCAGGACCAGCACGCAGAGCCCCAGCACGGTGAGCAGCAGCACGGTGAGGGCCAGCACGGCGAGGGCGAGCACGGCGAGGGCCAGGTCGGCGCAGGCCGGTTGGAGCTGGCGTACCGGCCCGTCGCGGACCTGGCCAGCTCCCAGATCATCGGCGCGGAGGCGCTGCCCCGCTGGCGGGGGGACGGGGCCGAGGTGCCGCGCCCGGAGTTCCTGGCGGCCGCCGAGATCGCCCGGGTGACCACCGAGCTCGGCGACTGGATGCTGCGTGAGTCGTGCGCGCAGGCGGCCACCTGGTGGCGGGACGGCTGGGAGGCCAGCCTGTGGCTGCGCTCCCCGGCCGGGCAGACGACCGCGCCGTTCAGCGAGTCAGTGCTGGGCGCGCTGGCGGACAGCGGGCTCGCCCCGGCCGCGCTCGTCCTGGAGGTCGCCCCCCTGGTGCTGGCCGAGGATGACGATGCCGTCCTGCGCGGGCTCGGTGAGCTGCGCGAGCGGGGTGTCCGGCTGGCCGTGGATGTCTCGGGGGCGGGGTACGGCTCGCTGGCCCGGCTCAGCCGCCATCCGGTCGACCTGGTCCGGATCGGCCCGGATCTGGTGGCGGGCCTGGGCGTGGACGCCGCGGCCGAGACCCTGATCAAGGCGCTGGTCCGGGTGGGCAAGGACCTCGGCATCCAGGTGGTCGCGGACGGGATCGAGCGGGCCGAGCAGCGTGACCTGCTGGCCGCCATGGGCTGCGTGCTCGGCCTGGGGCCGTTCGTGGCCGGGATGGTGCCGCCCGCCAGCATCCCGGGCCACCCTGGTGGCTATGGCCGGGACATGGCCCACGGCCCAGCCGGGGACATGACCGGGGGGCACGGGCGGGCCGGGGAGCACGGGGCGGCCGGCGGGCAGATCCCCTTCGGCGACGTCATCTCACCAGCCCGTCATCTCGCTAGCTGAGACGAATGGGCTCTCAAGTTGACGGCAGCCCGGGACTGGGACAGAGTGATACCCGTGTCCGGTAATCCCGTGATCGTACTCAACAGGCGCGCAAGCAGCTGACTTAGCCAGCTACCTGCGTGCTACCCTCGTCCGCCCCACGGCGCCGAGGGTTTTTTGTTGCCCACCAGCTACCCGACCGCAGACGAGGAAGCTTGCGATGACCGACCAGACGACCGCGGCCCCCCCGGGCCCCGGACTGGCAGGCACGGCACGAAAGGGCCCCGGCCCCACCCCGCGCGACCTAGCAGCCCGCGCCGCGTCACGCGATGCGGCCGATACTCACTCCGGCCCGGCCCAGCCGGGAGCCGCCCCGGCGCCCGGCGAACGGCCCCGCACTGACCCGGGCCCGCGCCAGGACGCGGCGCACCGCGGCGACCCCGCACCGCGGGCCGACGCCGCGGCCGGCACCCGGATGACCGGTGCCTCCGCGCTGGTCCGGGCGCTGGAGAAGCTGGGCGTGGACGTCGTGTTCGGCATCCCCGGCGGAGCTATCCTCCCGCTCTACGACCCGCTCTTCGACTCGCCCTCGGTCCGTCACATCCTGGTCCGCCACGAGCAGGGCGCGGGTCACGCGGCCACCGGCTACGCGCAGGTGACCGGGCGGCCGGGGGTGTGCATGGCCACCTCGGGTCCCGGGGCGACCAACCTGGTGACCCCGCTCTCCGACGCCTACATGGACTCGGTGCCGGTGGTTGCCATCACCGGCCAGGTGCCGTCCAGCCTGATCGGCACGGACGGCTTCCAGGAAGCCGATATCTCCGGCATCACGCTGCCGGTCACCAAGCACAACTTCCTGGTCACCAAGGCTGAGGACATCGCGCGCACGGTGGCTGAGGCGTTCCACGTGGCCTCCACCGGCCGCCCGGGGCCGGTGCTGGTCGACGTGGCCAAGGACGCGCTGCAGGCAGAGACCGAATTCCGCTGGCCGCCCACCTTCGACCTGCCCGGTTACCACCCGGTGACCCGGCCGCACTCCCGGCAGGTCCGCGAGGCGGCCCGGCTGATCGCCGGGGCCAGCCGCCCGGTCCTGTACGTGGGCGGCGGCGTGCTCAAGGCGGGCGCCAGCCAGGAACTGCTCGAGCTGGCCGAGATGACCGGCATCCCGGTCGTCACCACCCTGATGGCGCGGGGCGGCTTCCCCGGCAGTCACCGCCAGAACCTCGGCATGCCCGGCATGCACGGCACCGTGGCGGCGGTCGGCGCGCTGCAGAAATCGGACCTGCTCGTCACCCTCGGCGCGCGGTTCGATGACCGGGTGACCGGCAAGCTGGACAGCTTCGCGCCCGGCGCCGCGGTGGTGCACGCGGACATCGACCCCGCGGAGATCTCCAAGAACCGGCGCGCCGACGTGCCCATCGTGGGGGACTGCCGCGAGGTGATCACCGAGCTGATCGCCGCGGTCGCCGCCGAGTTCCAGGCCGGCCACCGCACCGACCTGGCCGCCTGGTGGTCCCAGCTGGATGCCTGGCGCAGCACCTACCCGCTCGGATACGACGAGCCCGGGGACGGCTCCCTGTCCCCGCAGCACGTGATCGAGCGGATCGGGAAGATCGCCGGCCCGGACGCCATCTACGTGGCCGGGGTGGGCCAGCATCAGATGTGGGCCGCCCAGTTCATCAGCCACGAGAAGCCCGGTCACTGGCTGAACTCGGGCGGGGCCGGCACCATGGGCTACGCGGTGCCCGCCGCGATGGGCGCCAAGGTGGGCAACCGGGACGCGTGCGTCTGGGCCATCGACGGTGACGGCTGCTTCCAGATGACCAACCAGGAGCTCGCCACCTGCGCGGTGGAGGGCATCCCGGTCAAGATCGCCATCATCAACAACGGCAACCTCGGCATGGTCCGCCAGTGGCAGACGCTGTTCTACAACGAGCGGTACTCCAACACCGACCTCGACCGCCGGGCGCACACCCTCCAGGCCGCGGCCGGCCCCGAGGCCGGCGTGGCCGACGACGCCCCGCGGCACGACCCCGCGCCTTCCGGGGGCGGCACCCGCATTCCCGACTTCGTCAAGCTCGCCGAGGCCTACGGGTGCGTCGGCCTGCGCTGCGAGGAGGCCGGGAGCGTGGACGCGGTGATCGAGCAGGCCATGAACATTAATGACCGCCCCGTGGTGGTCGACTTCATCGTGCACCGCGACGCCATGGTCTGGCCCATGGTCGCCGCGGGCACCAGCAATGACGACATCGTCGTCGCGCGGAACATGGCGCCGGACTGGGATGTGACCGAATGAGCCAGGGGCTGGCCCGCCTTCGTGATCAGGAGCCGACTATGAACAGGCACACGCTCTCGGTGCTGGTGGAGAACAAGCCGGGCGTGCTCGTCCGGATCGCGGGCCTGTTCTCGCGCCGCGGGTTCAACATCGACTCGCTCGCGGTCGGGCCCACCGAGCACCCGGAGATCTCCCGGATGACGATCGTGGTGGACTGCGCGGATCACCCGCTGGAGCAGGTGACCAAGCAGCTCAATAAGCTGATCAACGTGCTCAAGATCGTGGAGCTCGAGCCCACCGCCTCGGTGCAGCGCGAGTTGCTGCTGATCAAGGTGCGGGCCGACCTGGAGAGCAGGTCGCGCGTGCTGGAGACCGTGACGCTGTTCCGTGCCAAGGTGGTCGACGTGGCCCAGGACGCGGTCACGGTCGAGGCGACCGGCAACCGCGACAAGCTCGACGCCCTGATCAGGGTGCTCGAGCCGTTCGGGATCAAGGAACTCGTCCAGTCCGGCATGGTCGCGCTCGGCCGTGGCGGCCGGTCGATCACGGACCGGGCCCTGCGTCCGGTGGACCGGGTGGCCGAACGCAGCGGGGCGGGCGCGGCACCATAACCGTGCGGTCCCGGCCGCGAGCACCGTGGTGGCAGTGAGCACCGTGGTGGCCGGGCCCGCAGCGGCGGCCCGTGGTTGAGATCAGGAAGCAGTAGCGAAAGGCAGACAATGGCAGACATCTTCTATGACGACGGTGCCGACCTCAGCATCATCCAGGGCCGGCACGTCGCCGTCCTCGGGTACGGCAGCCAGGGTCACGCGCACGCCCTGTCGCTGCGTGACTCGGGGGTCAACGTCCGGATCGGGCTCCCGGAGGGCTCCCGCAGCCGGGAGAGCGCGGCCAGCGAGGGGTTGCGGGTCGTCACCCCCCGCGAGGCATGCGAAGAGGCCGACCTGATCATGGTGCTGGCCCCGGACACCGTGCAGCGGGCGCTGTACGCCGAGGCCATCGAGCCGAGCCTGGTGGACGGCGACGCGCTGTTCTTCGCGCACGGCCTGAACATCCGCTACCAGCTCATCCGCCCGCCCGCGGGCGTGGACGTGTGCATGGTGGCCCCCAAGGGCCCGGGCCACCTGGTCCGCCGCCAGTTCTCCGAGGGACGCGGCGTACCGGTGCTCGTCGCGGTGGAGCAGGACGCCACCGGGAACGCCTGGCCGCTGACCCTGTCCTACGCCAAGGGCATCGGCGGCACCCGGGCCGGCGCGCTGGTCACCACGTTCAAGGAGGAGACCGAGACCGATCTGTTCGGGGAGCAGGCCGTGCTCTGCGGTGGTGTCTCCGAACTCATCAGGGCCGGGTTCGACACGCTGGTCGAGGCGGGCTACCAGCCCGAGATCGCCTACTTCGAGTGCCTGCACGAGATGAAGCTGATCGTGGACCTGATGTACGAGGGCGGCATCTCCAAGATGTACTGGTCCGTGTCGGACACCGCCGAGTTCGGCGGCTACACCCGCGGGCCGCGGCTGGTGGACGAGCGGAGCCGCGAGGAGATGCGCCGGATCCTCGGCGAAGTGCAGGACGGCACGTTCACCCGTGAGCTGATCGAGGAGTTCGACGCCGGGCGGCCGAACTTCCTCAAGCGGCGTGAGGCGTCGCGGGCGGACCAGATCGAGCAGGTCGGCGCGCAGCTTCGGCCGCTGATGAGCTGGCTGGACTCCTCGGGTGACGCGGACGGTTCGTGAGCAGAACATCTGACGGGGTGGCGCCGGCCGCGGCTGGCGCCACCCCGGCTCTATCCGCGGCCGGGCTTCATCGCTGACCCTCAGCGGACGCCCCAGCAGTCACGCGCGCAACGCAGGGCGCACGCTCGTACGGCTGATGAATCCCGTGACTCGTGAACGTTTTCACAAGCTCCGCTACACTGAGCTTTCGCTGTCCGTCATGAGGGGCCATCGCCGTGCCTGCATTTATCGTCCTCATCGCCGAGGAACTTTCGCCGGCCGCCGTCGCGCAGCTGGAAACCGACTTCGATGTGCGGCACACGGACGGCTCTGACCGTCCGGCGCTGCTCGCCGCGCTCGCCGCGGCCGACGCGGTCATCGTGCGCAGCGCCACCACGATCGATGCCGAGGCGCTGGCCCATGCCCCGCGCCTCCGGGTGGTCGCGCGAGCCGGGGTCGGCCTGGACAACGTGGACGTGGAGGCGGCGACACGGGCGGGCGTGATGGTGGTGAACGCGCCCACCTCCAACATCGTCAGCGCCGCCGAGCACGCGGTCGGCCTGCTCCTCGCCGTGGCCCGCAACGTGCCGCAGGCCGACGCCTCGCTGCGGGCCGGCGAGTGGAAGCGGTCCGCGTTCACCGGGGTGGAACTGGACGGCAAGGTGGCCGGCATCCTGGGGCTGGGCCGGATTGGCGTTCTCGTGGCCGAGCGGCTCACCGCCTTCGGCATGCGGGTCATCGCGTACGACCCGTACGTTCCCGCGGCCCGGGCGGCCCAGCTCGGCGTCCGGCTGGCCAGCCTGGACGAGCTGCTGAGCGAGGCGGACTTCATCAGCGTCCACCTGCCGAAGAACACCGAGACGACCGGCCTCATCGGGGACAAGGAACTGCACCTGGTCAAGCCCGGCGTCCGCATCGTGAATGCGGCCCGGGGCGGGATCGTGGACGAGCAGGCGCTCGCGCTGGCGCTGCGCGAAGGCCGGGTGGCCGGGGCGGCCATCGACGTGTTCACCACGGAGCCCGCCACCGGCCACCCCCTCCTGGGGATCTCCTCGGTGGTGGCGACGCCGCACCTCGGCGCGAGCACCGCCGAGGCGCAGGAGAAGGCGGGAACCCAGGTCGCCCGGTCCGTCCGGCTGGCCCTGGCCGGTGAGTTCGTCCCGGACGCGGTGAATGTCCAGGGGGGCACGGTTGACGAGGACGTCAAGCCGGGCCTGCCGCTGGCCGAGAAGCTCGGCCGCATCTTCACCGCGCTGGCCGGCGGGATGGCCGCCCGGATCGACGTGGAGGTGCGGGGCGAGATCGCCGGTCACGATGTCCGGGTGCTCCAGCTGGCCGCGCTCAAGGGGGTCTTCACCGACGTGGTCGAGGACGCGGTGACGTACGTGAACGCGCCGCTGCTCGCCAGCGAGCGCGGCGTTGAGGTCAGCCTGGTCACCGAGGCGGACAGCCCGGACTGGCGGAACCTGGTGACGCTGCGCGGCATCATGCCCGACGGCCAGGTGATCTCCGCGTCCGGCACGCTGAGCGGGCGCCGGCAGCAGGAAAAGCTGGTCGAGGTCAACGGCTTCGACATGGAGATCGCCCCCGCCGAGCACATGGTGTTCCTCACCTACACCGACCGTCCGGGGGTGGTGGGCACGGTGGGCCAGATCCTCGGCAGCGAGGGCATCAACATCGCCGGGATGCAGGTATGCCGGGACGCGCGGGGCGGCCACGCGCTGATCGTCCTGTCGGTGGACTCGGCCATCCCCGCGGTGGTGCTGGACGACATCCTGTCCACGATCGGCGCCGTGCTGGGCCGCACCGTCGACCTGGACGAGCGCTGACGGCCCTG
>JAOPYP010000839.1 GCA_025964635.1 Actinomycetes bacterium
GAGTCGGGCACCTCGGGGTTGATCTCGAACGCGTGGCCCAGGCCCAGCTGCCCGTCGGCCAGCCCCGCCTCCTTGCCGAAGAACTCGTTCATCAGCTGGCTGACCACCACGGTGTGCGCGGCGTCCACCGCGTCCGCGGTGGTCAGGTAGTTGTCCTCGCCGGTGTTGATGACGATCCCGGCCCGGGCGTGGATCTGCCGGGCGAACCGCTGGTCGATGAACGTCCGCTGCGGGTTGATGTCCCGGAAGATGATCCCGTACATGCAGTCGTTCAGCATCATGTCCAGCCGCTCCAGCCCGGCCAGCGCGGCGATCTCCGGCATGCACAGCCCGGAGGCGTAGTTGGTCAGCCGCACGTACCGGCCCAGCTCGCGGGAGACGTCGTCCAGCGCGGCCCGCATCAGCCGGAAGTTCTCCTGGGTGGCGTAGGTCCCCGCGTAGCCCTCCCGGGTCGCCCCCTCCGGCACGTAGTCCAGCAGGGACTGCCCGGTGGACCGGATCACCGCGACGATGTCCGCGCCCTCCCGGGCCGCGGCCTGGGCCTGCGGGATGTCCTCGTAGATGTCGCCGGTGGCCACGATCAGGTAGATCCACGGCTTGGCCGGGTCGGCGGTGGCCTTGATCATCGCGGACCGCTCGGCCCGCCGCCGGTCGATCAGCGTGAAGCCCTGGGTGAGCGCGGCCCGCGCCGCGGCCCGGGCGGCTGCGGCGTCGGCGCCCTCCGGCAGGCGGAACTTCACCGTGCCGGCCGCGGCGTCCGCGGCCAGCGCGCGCAGCGTGGGGTACCCGCCGGCGAGCAGCGCGTCCCACACCGGGAGGGCCACGCCGTGCTCCAGCCCGGTGCTCTCACGGACGCTGTCGGCCAGCCGGTTCACCCACGGCATGCCGTCCCCATCCGCGCCCTCCAGCCCGGCCAGCCGGAGCACCGCCCGTTCCACAGACACGGTGGTATGCCGGGTGGCCAGATCCACGATCGGCTGCCCGGCGACCCGGGCCAGTTCGCGGGCCTCCGCCACCATCGCGGGGTCCAGCCGGAGCCTCGATTCCACCCGCAGAACCTCCTCTATCGGGCCCTCTCTGACTGCACTGTCCCTGACTGCACTGTCCCTGGCCGGGCTCTCATTGACCGGAGCCGCCTTATCCGGCCTCGGTCAGCCGGGCCTCGAACAGCGCCCGGACCCCGGGCTCGGACCGGATCAGGTCCAGCGCGAGTTCCGCATGACCTGGCACATACCCGTTGCCGATCAGCATGGTCACATCCGCGGCCACGCCCTCGGCGCCCAGCGCGGCCGCGCTGAACGAGGTGGCCATCGAGAAGAAGATCACCGTGCCGCCCGGCGCGGTGGCCAGCACCGTTCCGCCCTCGCAGCCGGGCACGTCCACGCACACCACGGTCACCGCCGCCGGGCCGCCCGCCGAGCGGACGGCGCCGGCCAGCGCCACCGGGTCGCGGGCGTCCGCGATCACCACCTGGTCCGCGAGTCCGGCCCGGCGGACCGCGGCCGCCTCGGCCTCGGCCGGGACCACCCCGATGATCGTGCCCGCGCCGGCCCGGCGGGCGGCCGCCGCGGACAGGGAGCCGCTCTTGCCGCCGGCGCCGAGGATAGCCACGACCGGGCCCGCCTGGCGGGCTGGCCCGGCGCTGTCCAGGTCCGAACCGGCCAGGTCCGAACCGGCCAGGCCGGAACGGGCCACTTCGGCCCGCACCACCCGCTCGGTCAGGGCAGGCGCGCCGCACACGTCCAGGACGGCGAGGGCGAGGGCGGGCGGCAGGTCCGCGGGCAGCACCGCGGCGATGGACCGGCCGAACAAGATGGCGTGCCCCGCGCACGGCACCTGCTCGGACTGGCCGTCCCAGCGGGCCAGCCCGTCGGTCAGGGCCAGCGGGGTCAGGCTGAGCGAGACCAGCGTGGCGATCCGGTCGCCAGCCGCCAGCCCGAGCGGGGACGCCGGGCCAGCCTCGTCCACCCGCCCGGTGAGCATCCCGCCTGACCCGGTGACCGGGTTCTGCATCTTCCCGCGCCCGGCGACGATGTCCAGCACGGCGCCCCGCATGGCGGCGGCCGAGCCGCCGGTGGATTCGCGGAGCTGCCGGTAGGAGGCCGCATCCAGGTTCAGCCGGTCGACCGCGACCCGGACCTCGTCCGGCCAGATCGCCGGGTCGGCATCCAGCCGCCAGGCTGCCTGCGGCAGTACCCCGGCCGGTTCGAGCACCCGGTGCAGGCCGAGGGCCGACCCCGGCCCGCGCTCCGTGCGCGGTGGATCCTGGATCAACGGATGCTCCCTAGGTAACAGTAAGTCTTCCTGTGTGAGAGTCCTCCCACACTATCTTCTTCTGTTCTCAGTGCAGATGGAAGGCTATCCTTCAATCACGCACGGATGAGAACGGGAGGTGATCGGCCTTGGTCAGCCAGCCGTACGCATACCGCCGGTCGGGGCTCGCCGAGCCAGACTGGCGGCGGTTCCCGGGCTGGTCGCAGGTGACCACCGCGGAGTGGGAATCGGTGCAGTGGCAGCGCGCCCATTGCGTGAAGAACCTGCGCCAGCTGCGCGAGGTGGCCGGCCCGGGCCTGGAGGACTCATTCCTCGACGACCTGGAGCGTGACCAGCGGGAACGGGCCACCATGTCGATGCTGGTGCCGCCGCAGATGCTGAACACCATGGCTCCCGCGGTGGGCCCGGGCGAGCCGGGCTTCACCGCGGCCTTCTTCGCCGACCCGGTGCGCCGGTACATGATCCCGGTTTTCAGCGACCGGCGGACCGACTGGCCCTCGCATCCCTACGCGTCCCGGGACTCGCTGCACGAGGCGGAGATGTGGGCGGTGGAAGGGCTCACCCACCGGTACCCGACCAAGGTGCTGGCCGAGGTGCTGCCCACCTGCCCGCAGTACTGCGGCCACTGCACCCGGATGGACCTGGTCGGCAACCCCACCGCGAGCACCGGCAAGCACAAGTTCGGGCTGCCGCCCGCGGACCGGCTGACGGCCATGCTCGACTACCTGCGGGCCACCCCAGGGGTACGCGACGTGGTGGTGTCCGGCGGTGACGTGGCGAACCTGCCCTGGCCGCGGCTGGAGAGCTTCGTCAGCGCGCTGCTCGACATCGACAACATCCGCGACATCCGGCTGGCCAGCAAGGCCCTGATGGGGCTGCCGCAGCACTGGCTCTCTGACCAGGTCCGGGCGGGCATGGAGCGGCTGGCGGCCAAGGCCCGGGAACGCGGGGCCAGCATCGCGATCCACACCCACGTGAACGCGGCGCAGTCGGTCACCCCGCTGGTGGCCCGGGCCACCCAGGCCATGCTGGACACCGGCATCCGTGACGTGCGCAACCAGGGCGTACTGCTGCACGGGGTCAACGACAGCGCCGATGCACTGCTCGACCTCTGCTTCGCGCTCCTCGATGAGGCGCACATCATGCCGTACTACTTCTACATGTGTGACATGATCCCCGGCAGCGAGCACTGGCGGCTGTCGCTGGCCCAGGCCCAGGACCTGCAGCACCAGATCATGGGCTACCTGCCCGGGTTTGCGACGCCCCGGGTGGTCTGCGATGTGCCTTACGTCGGTAAGCGCTGGGTGCACCAGGTGTCCCGCTACGACACCGAGCTCGGCATCTCCTACTGGACGAAGAACTACCGGACCGCGGTGGAAGCCGCTGACCCTCTCGCGCTGAACCGCGAGTACCCCTACTACGACCCGATCCACCTGCTGCCGGAACGGGGCCAGCAGTGGTGGCGCGACCGGGCCCGGGACGCTGCGGCCGAGCCGGCCGCGGCGGCGCGCTAGGACGGCGCTAGCCCGCGGCGGCCACCCCGGGTGACCAGGGCTCGGCCGGGGTGAGCTGGAGGGGCAGCGAGGCGAACCCGCTGAGCGTGTTGTTCAGCCGGCGGCGTGGCTCCCCGGCCAGTTCCAGCCGGCCGACCCGGCGGGCCAGCGCCTCCAGCAGCACCTCGCCCTCCAGCCGGGCCATGGCCGCGCCGATGCAGGCATGGATGCCGAAGCCGAACGCGACGTGGCCGTTGGCCCGGCGGCGCAGGTCGAAGCGGTCGGGATCGTCCCAGCGCCGCGGATCCCGGTTCGCGGCCGCGAGGAACAGCAGCACCTTCTCCCCCGCGCCGATCAGCACCCCGCCCACCGTGACGTCGCGGGTGGTGGTGCGGAAGAACGTCTGCACGGGCGAGGCGTACCGCAGCGACTCCTCGAACGCGGCCCCGGCGCGGGTGGGGTCCTCTCGGAGCAGCTGCCACTGGGCGGGATCCCGGGCCAGGCAGTCGAGGGCGCAGCCGAGGCCGATGACGGTCGTGTCCACCCCCGCCGTCAGCAGCGAGCGGACCAGCAGCGCGGCCTCGTCCGCGGAGATCGCGCCGTCGTCCACGCTGGCGTAGATCCGCGCCCCGAGGCCGCCCGGGGTAAGAGCGTCCCGGGCGCACTGGGCCGCGATCCAGGCGCCCACCTCGGCGGCCTGCCGCAGTGATGCCATGGTCAGCTCGTTACGCGGCCCGAACGCGTTGAAGGCCATGTTGCCGTAGGCGAGCAGCTGCTCCCCGCCGGGCTCGGCCAGCCCGACCGCCTCGGCGAACACGCGCAGCGGGAAAGCCTCGGCGATGTCAGCCACGCCATCCACGGTACCGCGCCCGGCCAGCTCGCCGGCCAGCCGGATGGCCGCGTACGAGAAGTCGTCCCGCAGGCCGCGAACGGTCCGCGGGGTCAGCGCCCGGGCCACGGCCGTGCGGGCCCGGGAGTGCTCCGGCGGGTCCGCCTCCAGCAGCAGGCTGGGCGGGCGCCACGGGGTCTCCCGGCGGAAGTCACTCAGCCCGACGCCGGCTGACGAGCAGAACGTCGCCCAGTCCCGCAGCGCCTCGTGCACCTCGGCGTAGCGGGCCATGGCCCACACGCCGTAGCGCTCCAGCCAGACCACGGGCCCGGTGTCGCGCAGGTCGCCGTGCCAGCGGAACGGGTCAGCCAGGAAGTCATCGCCGAATGGGTCGACGGCCGAGACCGGCACCCCGCCAGGTGTCGTCCGCATCATGGCCACCGCACCGTGTTCCGTGCTCCCGGGCCACCTGGCCCAGGAGGCCATGATGCACCGCGGGGGCCGGCAGGATCAACGCCCGGCGGGGACGTCCTGGTGCGCGGCCCGGGCGGTCAGTGCGGCGGCCCGGCGTTCCCCGCCCACGGGCACCAGGGCCGTGGCGGCCAGGGGGAACAGCGAGACGATCCCGAACGCGGCGGCGTACCCCCCGGCGCCGATGACGGCGGCCAGGACCGGCGGCGTGGCCGCCGCGAACGCGTTCTGGCCGGTGTTCTGGATGCCGAGTGCCCGTCCGGCCCACGACGGCCCGGCGTGCTCGGCCACGGCCGTGAAGGCCAGCCCGTTGGTGCTCGCCGAGATGATGATCGCGGCGAACAGCGCGGCGACGGCCCAGGGCGCGCGGACGGCGGCGCCGGCGGCCAGCGCGGCCAGGATCAGCGCGGTGGCCACCGCGAGCGCCCGCATCGGGCGCATCCGGCTGCCGACCCGGTCGGACCACACGCCCGCGCCGAGCCGGGAGAAGGCCCCGCACGCCTGGGCGATGGCGAGCAGCCGGCCGGCCGTGACGGGCTCCAGCCCGTGCGCGTCCACCAGGAACACCAGGGCGAACGTGGCCACCCCGAACTGCGGGACGACCAGCAGCGCGCTGGCCGCGTGGATCCGCCACAGCATGGTGCTAGCGGGATTCGGGCTGGTCCGGTTCGGGCTGGTCCGGTTCGGGCTGATCCGGCCGGGACCCCGCCGGTACGGCGAGCCGCCCTGCGTCTGCGCGCCGGCCGGCGGCCGCGCTGGATCCCGCACGGCCACCACGACCAGGACCGCGGCGCCCAGGCAGAACGTGCCCAGGAACGTAAGCGCGGCGGGGCGGCCGTGCGCGCCGATCGAGGGCAGCGCGAGCGCGGCCACGGCCACGCCCAGCGGCTGTGCACTCTGCCGGATGCCCATGGCCAGGCCCCGCTGGCGTGCGGGGAACCAGCCCAGGATGAGCCGCCCGCTGGCAGCGTAGACCGACGCCCCGGCGGCCCCGGCTGCCGCCAGGCAGGCACCCAGCGCGGTGGTGCCGTGCACGGTGGACCCGGCCAGCAACACTGCCCCGGCGATCGCCAGGCCCACGCCGAGCACCAGCCGCTCCCCCCAGCGGTCGGCGGCCGCCCCCCAGGCCACCAGGGTCAGCAGCAGGCCCACGGTGGGGCAGGCGACCAGGATGCCCGCCTGCTCCAGGGACAGGCCCTCCGCCCGGAACGCGGGGATCAGGTAGGCCAGGCCGAACTGGAAGGTGCAGCCCGCTGTCATCGCGAACAGGCCCGCGACCAGGACCACCCAGCGCTGGCCGCCCGGAGCAGCGTTACCGGGCGGCCCGGCCGCGCCGGGGTGTCCTGGCGAGCTCATATGCCGATCATAATACGTCCAGCATATGAGACGAGGTCAGGCGTCCGGGCTCGCTTCCGCTGGGCCGGGGCTCGCGGAGCCAGGCCCGCCGGTGGGACCGGGCGGGCTAGTCTCCCTGGGCGGCCTGGGCCACGGCCAGGCCCGCGAGGCCGTACCGGGTCACGTGCTCCGGATTGGACGGGTCGATGGTCCGCTGCCCCTGCCCGGCGAGGCGCTCATTGATGGCGTCCATGTGGTCCCGGACCAGCTCGCGCTCGGCGTCGGTGATCCGGCCCTTGTGCGGCTCGCCGGCGTGCTCCAGGGTGTCGTAGTTGACGCCGCGCGGCCCGGCCGCCTTGGCCCGCCGGGCCGCCCGGGCGGGCCGGGCGGTCAGCAGCAGCTCGCTCATCGGCTTGTCGGTGGCCAGCTCGTCGAACGCGGCCGCCTCCATGGCTACGCGGCGCGGCTCATCCTCGCCCGGCAAGTAGAGGTCCACTACGGCCACCCGGAGCGCCACCTTCTCGACCGCGGCGGCCTCGTCGGCCATCGCCTCGATCTCCACCGGGCTGTCGCCGAGCTCGGGGTGCTCGTGGATCACGATGCGGGCGAGCGCGTCGTCCCTGGTGATCAGCTCGCCGCTGAGGTCGCTGAACCTGACCGTCTTCTGGCCCACTGGGGTTGCCTCCTGCACATCGGTGGAACTGCGGATGAGGTCTCAGGGGTCAAGCATGACAGAATAGTCAAACGTAAGTTCGATAGACGCGCCGGGATTCACTGACTTGTCGAATCAAGTAACGACCCGCCCGGTAGCGGGCGCTAGGCGGTGTCGGTAGCGCGTGCTGTCCCGCTGGGCTCCGCCGGGCTCGTGGACTCCGCCGGGCCAGACTCCACCGGACCAGACTCCGCCGGACCAGACTCCGCTGAGCCGGGCTCCCTTGGGCCTGCGCCTGACGCGGCACTGCCCGCGTCCTCGCTGTCCGGCCGCCGGGCCAGCAATTCCTCCGCCGGCCGGCCGCGCCGCTGCGAGTAGACGAACCAGACGATGCCGGCGACGGTCAGCACGCTGGCCACGTACATGTTCAGCCGCAGCCCGAAGAAGTGCTCGGACGGGTCGACCCGGAGCGCCTCCTCAAAGATGCGGAAGGCGGAGTATCCCGCGACGTACAGCGCGAACAGGCCCGGCGGCTTGATGTTCCGGTGATGCCCCAGCCAGACCAGGACCGCGGCCCAGGCCAGGTCGAAGATGAACTCATAGAGGAAGGTCGGGTGGAACGTCGCGTACTGGGTGTAGCCGGCCGGCCGGAACGAGTGCGAGATATGCAGGGCCCAGGGCAGGGTGGTCGGGCCGCCGAAGAGTTCCTGGTTAAAGTAGTTGCCCACCCGCCCGATGGCCTGCGCCACCAGCAGCGCCGGGGCCACGGCGTTCATGAACAGCGTCACACTGGCCCCGGCCCGGCGTACCCGCCAGGCCCCCACGACCGCGGCCAGCGCGATGCCGCCCCAGATGCCCAGCCCGCCGTCCCAGACGGCGAAGACCCCGTACCAGTGATGCGGGATGTACTTCGGGGTGGTCAGGTCGAAGTAGATCCGGCCCCCGACGATGCCGGCCGGGACGGCCCACAGCGCGACGTCCCCGACCAGCCCGGGGTCGCCGCCGACCGTCTTCCAGCGGCGCTGCGTGATGACGATCGCCAGGGCGATCCCGATCACGTACATCAGCCCGTAGAAGTGAATGTAGGCCGGGCCGAAGTGAAACCCGTTCACTGGCGGGCTCGGGATGTAGAAACGCAACGCCATGCGCCCGAGCGTACCGTGGCGGGCCGGGGCCGCCGGCCGGCTGTCGATTACGGACATCCGGCGGGCGGCCAGCATCAGGCGGCCCGGATGCCCGGGCCTGGTCCCGGGGCGCCGCCGGCCGCTCAGCCTGCCTGGGCCAGCTGCTCCGCGGGGTCCGCGGCGAAGACGACCATCCAGTGCGGCCGGACCCGGTAGCCCACCACGTCTCCCCAGCTCAGCGGGGAACTGCCGTAGTGCTGCGTGAGATGGTCCAGGATGGCGGGCCACTGCGGGTCCGGCGGGGCCGCCTCCGGGTTCAGCTCCTCCACCCGGCCATGGGTGAACACGCCCAGCTCGTCACCGCGCAGGTGGGCCAGGCTGATCGCGGGCCGCGCCGCGAAGTGCCTCGCCTTGGCCGCGGAGCGTGCAGTGGTGAAGACCCAGCATCCGTGCAGGAAGTGACCGTCGGCGCCGCTGACCCGGGGCTCGCCGGCGGCGGTCACGCTGCTGACGGCCAGCGTGCACATGCCCGCGATGACCTGGACCAGCTGGGCGGCGGTGAGGGTCCGTCCCGGCCGGACGATGGACCTCAGGTGCTCGGTAGCTTGCGCCAGCGAGGCGTCCAGCATGGCCTGAAGCTCGGTGAGTTCCGCGTCGCTCTCCCACATGTTCCTACCCTGCCCCAACCGGTTACCGTGGAGCGCGTGGCTACCGGAACCGAGCACGTCAGTCCCGAGATTCTCGACTACGTCATCTCGCACTCCACTCCCCCGGATGCGGTCCTGGACGAGCTGAGGAAGGAGACGGCCCGGCGGTTCCCCGACTGGGCGGTCCTGCAGATCGGCCGGGAACAGGGCACGTTCATGGCGCTGCTGAGCCAGGTCATCGCCCCCCGCCGGGCGGTCGAGGTCGGCACGTTCACCGGGTATTCCTCGATCTGCCTGGCCCGCGGTCTGGCCCCGGGCGGCAGCCTGCTGTGCTGCGACGTCAACGCGGACTGGACCTCCCTGGCCAGGGAGTACTGGCAGAAGGCGGGCCTGGCCGACATGATCGAGCTCCGGCTCGGGCCGGCCGCCGAGACGCTCCGCTCGCTGCCCGCAGACGCCTCGCTGGACCTCGCGTTCATCGACGCGGACAAGACCGGTTACGCCACCTACTGGGACGAGATCGTGCCGCGCACCCGCGCGGGCGGGATCATCCTGGTGGACAACACGTTCCTGCACGGCCGGATCTTCGACGACGATCCCGATCCCGACGCCCGCGCGATCAGGGACTTCAACGAGCACGCACTGGCCGACGACCGCGTGGAACTCGCGATGCTCTCGGTCGGCGACGGGCTCATCTTCGCCCGGAAGAAGTAGCGTCCCGCCGCGTGGCCCGGCAAAGCTATGGTCACAGGATTCGTATAGGGCCACAGCTTCAGGGGCGGGTGAGCCACAATGGCGGCTCGGCCGGCCTAGCCGGGCAGTGTCGTCAGGAAGATCAAGTCCCATGGGTGCCTCAAACGACCCGGTGTACCTGCGCGTGCTGGAGGATCTCCGCGACCAGATCCGGGGCGGGACGCTCGCGCCGGGAGCCAGGGTCCCATCGCGCAACGGGATCATCGCCCGGTACGGCGTCGGGGAGACCGCGGCTAAACACGCCCTGCAGGTCCTGGCGGCCGAAGGGCTCATCGAGGCCCGGGCCGGGTCGGGGTCCTACGTCCGCAGGCTGCCCGTGGCTGCGCCCCTGGATCATGACCGGCTGCACTTCCCCGGTTCGCCGTTCGGGCTGGACGGCAGGCCTCTGGCGGCGGACGAGCAGGCCGATGCGGGTTCCGCCGGGCACGCCCCCCGGCTGTCCTGGGAGTACCAGTCGGAGCGCGTGCCCGCGCCCGCGCACGTGGCCCGGCGGCTCCGGCTCCCCGACGGGGACCAGCTGGTGACCCGCACCAGGTACCTGATGAGCGCGGACGGCTCTCCCGTGCAGCTGGCCACGAGCTACGAGCCGGCCGCCACGACCGCGCAGACCCCGGTGCCCTTCCCCGAGCAGGGCACGTTCGCGGGCCGCGGGGTGGCGGAGCGCATGCAGGCGATCGGTATCGGCGTGGACCAGGTCGTGGAGGAGATCTCGGTCCGCCCGGCCCTGTCGGCCGAGGCCGCCGTGCTGGGCATCCCGCCCGGCTCCCCCGTGCTGCTCATCGAGCGGTCGCACCGCGCGGGTGAGCGGACCGTGGAAACCGGGGAGATCGTCATCGCAGCCGACCGCTTCAGGCTCCGGTACCGGTTCCCGGTCACGGTGCAGGCCGAGCCGGCCCCGGCCACCGCCTCCCCGCCCGCCGTTCCCCCGGATGGCGCCCCCCCGGCCGGCAACGGCCAGCCCGCCGCGGCGGCACCGGGCGGCGCGGGGAGGCGCGCATGATCCGGCCCGCCGAGGCGGCCGACATTCCGGCCATCCACCGGCTCATCCGCGACCTGGCCGAGTATGAGAAGGCGCTGGCCGAGGTCACGGCGACCGAGGAGGACCTGCGCCGCGCCCTGCTGGGCGACCGGCCCGCCGTGTTCGCGCACGTGGCCGAGCACGACGGCGAGGTGGTGGGCTTCGCGCTGTGGTTCCTGAGCTTCTCCACCTGGACCGGCCAGCACGGCATCTATCTCGAAGATCTCTACGTGCGGCCGGACCAGCGCCGGTCCGGGCTGGGCCGGGCCCTGCTGGCCGAACTGGCCCGCATCTGCGTGGCCCGCGGCTACCCCCGGCTGGAGTGGTCGGTCCTGGACTGGAACATGCCGGCCCGCGGGTTCTACGTCTCGCTGGGCGCGGTGGAAAAGGACGACTGGACGGTGAACCGGCTTGCCGGGGCCGCCCTGCGCGCCCTGGCCGACCCGGCTGCTCGCGGCGGCCAGCGGAGCTAGCGCTGCCGGTGCATAGCCCCCGCTTGGCCAGGCCAGCTGTCAGCGCAGCCGCCCGCCCGCCGCCCGGGGTGGGCACCAGCCCCAGCTGGTTCGCCACCGCAGGCTGCGCTGCCACCCGCACAGCACGTCCTGCGCCGGGGCGCCGCGGCTCATGACTCCTCCGGCGCCGCCGGCACTGCGGACACGCTGGTGACCGGGCCGGGCGCACCGTGAGCGGACCCTGAATCGAACGGACCGGCTTCCGTACCGCCGCCGGTCCCGGAGATCACGTGCTCGTACAGCCCGGCGTATCGCGCCGCCATCACGGCGGGCGTGAATCTGCGGGCGGCCTGCTCCCGGCATTCTCGCGGGTCGATCCGCCCGGCTGCCTGCACGAACGCCGCCAGGTCGGCGGGCGACTGCGCCAGCCACCCGGTTCGCCCGTGCTCAACGAGTTCCGGCAGGCACCCGCGGGCCAGCCCCACCGCCGGCGTGCCCAGCGCCAGCGTCTCGACCACCGCCGTTCCCCCGGGTTCTTCCCACTGCAGCGGAAACAGGGAGACCCGGGCGGATGCCACCAGCGTGTTCCGCTCCTGGCCTGACACGGTCCCGATCCAGCGCACCCGGACGCCGTCCACCAGCGGGCGCACTTCGTCCTCCCAGTAGCGGACGTCCGGGTTGGCGGCGGCGGCATCGCCTGCCGCCGTAAGCTCCGCGGGCTGCCGGTAAGGCCCGACCGGCCCGGCGAGGATCAGGTCGAAGCCGCACTCGTGGGCCACGCGGGCGGCCAGATGCTGGCCCTTGCCCGGAGTGATCCGGCCCATCACGACACCGTGGCCTGCCTTCTGGACCGGCGGCCGCCGGTCGGCGCCCGCCGCGAGCGGCGTGGCGAGGTGGACATGTCCGAGCGAGTGCTGGCGCAGGGCCTCCGGCGCCCGGTGCAGCTGCGACGCGGAGACGCCGTTGACCCGGACCCGAGGCCCGGCGTCGAGGGCGGAGTAGAAGTCGGCGTGCTTGCGCAGGTCCCAGTGCAGGGTGTGCAGCGCCGGTGGGACGGCAGCGGCCAGCACCGCGGCCGACAGCACTGATAGCCCTACGACCTCCACATGGTCATGCACCAGGTCGATGTCGTCCCGGTCGCGCAGCGCGCGCACCACGGCCTGCTGGTGCGCGTGGGCCACCCCCGACACCTGGTTGTACGGGCGCTGCAGCGCGTGAAACTGGCCGTCCGGGAACGGCGTCAGGCGCTCGTCCGCGGGCAGGGCGCTCCGGGCCACCGTGGCCAGCAGCACGCGGATCCCCAGCCTGCGCAGTTCCGGGACGAGGGCGGCGATCACGTTCTCAATGCCGCCGTATCCGTCAGGCGGGACTGGCAGCCACGGGCCGGCATTCATCAGCACCGTAGTCATCGGGCGGCCGTCCGGGGCGCTGGCCGCGGGAGTCCCGCGGCGATCAGCGGCGGCCGCTCGTCGATGCCGACGTCGGCGACGACGATCTCGCGGCCCAGGTTGGGCAGCGGCTGGTCCCCCCCGCGCCGGAACTGGGTGAGCACGCCCGGCAGCGGGACACTGCCGTCCGCCCTCCCCTGCCGTACGAGCCGCGACCAGACGGTGAGCTGGATCTGGGCGGCCATCCGGCCGAGCGCCTCGGTGTCCTGGTTGCGGTGCGCGCGTTCCCCGAGGTCCACCTGGGCGAGCACATTAAGGCCGGCCAGGTCGAGCAGGTCCACCAGCATGGCGATCTCCACGCCGTAGCCCGACACGAACGGCACCTGCTCCAGCACCTCCCGGCGGCCGGCGGCCTCCCCGGCCAGCGGCTGCACGAAGCCCGCGAGATCGGGCCAGAAGAGGTTGAGCAGAGGCCGGGCAACCAGTTCCGTGACGCGGCCGCCGCCGTCTGGCTCGGAGTATCCACCGAACGCCAGCGGGCGATGGTAGAAGCCCTTGACGAAGGCGATGGACGGATCGGTCAGCAGCGGCCCCAGGAGCCCGCTGACAAACCGCGGGTCGAAGGGGTCGACGTCGGCATCGACGAACGCGACGATGTCACCGGAGGCCGTGGCCAGACCCGCCCACATCGCGCCGCCCTTGCCGTGCATCGGTGGCAGGCCCCCCGTGACGTCGTCCTGGGATACGACGAACGCGCCAGCCGCCCGGGCCTCAGCCGCGGTCTCGTCCACGGATCGCGAGTCGACCACGATGATCTCGTCCACCAGCGGAACCGGCTGGACCAGGGCAGCCCGGATCGCCCGCACGATGGTCCCGACGGTGGCGGCCTCGTTCCGGGCGGGGATGACGACACTCACCGTGGCGTCCCCCTTGGCCCGCAGCAGCCCGTCTGGCGGCCAGTTCAGCGCGGCGCTGGTCCGGCACGTCGCCCACGCCTCGACGATCGGCGACATGCCTGTGTGGCGCATGATGATCCTTCCGGCCAGCTCGCCGCTAAGCCGGCGATCTGGGCCATCGCACTTCCCGTGAAGTCAGGGGCATAACGTCCCGGAAATCGAGCAGTGTGCACCCGGAGAGAAAGCGGGGGCCCATGGACATCTGCCGGGTGGGGTTGATCGGCGCCGGGAATGTGGCCCGCCGTCACGTGCAGGTGCTCAGGAGTTTCCCGGACGTTCAACTCGCCGGAGTCACCGACGTGATCCCGGAGGCGGCAACTGCGCTGGCCAGCGACGTGGGCTGCCGGACATTCCGCAGCGCCGGCGAGATGCTGTCGGCCGGCCTGGACGCGGCGTACGTCTGCGTGCCGCCGTTCGCGCACGGGGCACCCGAGAGTGCCGTCCTGTCCGCAGGAGTGCCGCTCTTCGTCGAAAAACCCCTCGGGCTGACCGTGGAGACAGCCGAGCGGGTGGACGCCCAGGCCGCCGCGGCGGGCGTGCTGACCGCCGTAGGTCACCACTGGCGGTACCTGCAGGTGGTGGAACAGGCCCAGCGCGTGCTCCACGGGCGGGCCGTGCGATTGGTCGCCGGCGCGTGGCTGGACAAAGTGCCGCCCGTTGGCTGGTGGCCGGTCCGGGAACGATCCGGCGGCCCGGTGGTCGAGCAGGCTGCGCACGTCCTGGATCTGGCCCGGCTCTTCGCCGGCGAGGTGGACGAGGTAGTGGCGATGGGGGATGGACGGCCACCCAATGTGCCGGGTGCCGACGTCGACGGCGCCACCGGCGCTGTGCTGCGGTTCCGCGACGGTGCTCTGGGCACGCTGAGCACCACGTGCCTGCTCGGCTGGAAGCAGCGCGCCGGCCTGGAACTGGTCGCTGACGGGCTGTGGCTGTCGGTGGGCGAGGACGGGCTGGTGATCCGGGAGGACGGCGCGAATCCGGTCGGGGAAGTCGTGGCCGCGGATCCCGCGGCCGCCCGGGTCGCGGTGGACCGGGCGTTCATCGACGCCGTTCGCGGCACCGGGGATGACGTGCGGGTGCCGTACCCCGAGGCGCTGCGGACGCACCGGCTGGCGTGCGCGCTGGCCGCATCGGCGGCCACGGGCGAGCTCGTGCGGCTGGCGGATGGCCCGGCGGCCGGGCTGGCCGGCACCCGCAGCGCAGCGGCATCCAGGACGGCCGATGACTGAAGCCCGGGCTGCCGCGGCCAGGGCCCACTCCCCCGGCGAGCAGGCCGATCGCGCCGTCGTGGTGGAGGGCCCCGGCCGGGTCACCGTACGCGAGGAGCCGCGCACACCGCTGCCAGCGGGCGCGTTCCGGGTAACGACGCTGTTCAGCGGCGTCTCCGCCGGCACCGAATTGAGCTACGTCAAGGGCACGAACCCGTTCCTGGCGGAGCGCTGGGACACGGGCCTCGGCCTCTTCGTGCCGGGCGACCCGGACGCCGGCTATCCGATCACGCGGCTGGGATACATGGAGGTGGGCACGGTCGCCGAGTCCCGGACGCCCGCGATCCGGGTGGGTGGCACCGTGGCCATGACCTACGGCCACCGCACCGGGTACGCCGGCGACCCGATCGCAGACCGGGTGATACCGCTGCCAGCGGATCTCGATCCTCTGCTCGGCATCTACGTCGCGCACATGGGGCCCATCTGTGCCAACGGGCTGCTGCACGCCGCCGCGGACGCGCACGGGCCCGGCGTGCGCTCGCTCAGCGACGGAGTGCGCGGCAGGCAGGTCGTGGTGATCGGCGCCGGAGTGGTGGCGCTGCTCACGGCTTTGCTGAGCCGGCGGCACGGCGCCGCCTCCGTGGTACTGCTCGACCCAACTCCGCGGCGCCGGGCGGCGGCGCGCGCCCTGGGGCTGGAGGCGCTTGACCCGGAGGGACCGGAGGACGTGGCCGCCATCCTGAAGACCCGGTGGCGGCATGCCCCAGGCGATCGGGGGGCGGACGTGGTGTTCCAGTGCCGCGGGCAAGCCGCGGCCCTGCACCTGGCGCTGCGGGTAACCCGCCCGCAGGCAACCGTGATCGATCTGGCCTTCTACCAGGAGGGAGCAGCCGAGCTGAGGCTCGGCGCCGAGTTCCACCACAACGGGCTGGGCATACGGTGCGCCCAGATCGGCCGGGTCCCGCGGGGCCTGTCACCGGCCTGGGACCGCGAGCGGCTCTCCGCCGAGACCATCGATCTCCTGCGTGCGGACGGCCCGGCGATCCGGGAGCATCTGGTGACGGCGATGGTCCCCTTCGAGAACGCGCCTGAGCTCCTCACGGACCTGGCCGCGCGGCGGCGGCACGAACTGCAGGCCGTCCTCATCTTCGGCCCGGCCTGACCAGGCCCGGCCCGGACGCTTCCGGCGGTGGGCGGGGCGGGACAGGCGCGGCGCAGGCTCGCGGGACGGCGGTCAGCCGCCGGCCGCGACCGCCTGGTCCGCCTGCTTCATGTCCGCCGCGAGCTGGTCGGCCGCCATGTCGGTCGCCTTGGAGATCAGCTTGTTGGCCGCCTTGATGTTGGCCGTCACCTGCTCGGCCAGGTTGGCCTCGTAGACCACGAGGAGCCCGGCGGTGCCCGCATCCAGCGTCTCACCCAGCTCCTTCAGGTCGGTCCGGCTCATGCCGCCGCTGGCGTGGCCGGTCACAGCCCCGATCGCGGCGCCGCCGCCTGCGCCGAGCGCGAGCGCGCCCAGGATGCCCACGGGCGGGAACAGGGCCGCGGCCACGCCAGCGGCCAGGCCCCAGCCGAGCCCCACGGCGGCGCCGTGCCGGGTCGGCTGCTCGTGCTTCTTGACGATGCTGACCTTGCCCGCGTCGTCCTTGGCGATGACCGCGGCGTCGAAGTCATGCGAGGTCTTCACCGCGTAGTACAGCGCCTTGACGGCTTCGTAGTCTTCGATCGCGTCGGCCGGCTCGTCATAGGCCGCCGCCAGTACATACAGGGTGTCAGGTTGCGCCATGAATGCCCTCCTTGATCTTCCCCGGACGGTATGCCGCGGGCCGGCCGGGTGCGTCACCCCGCGAGAGTGAGATCACGGAACCGGAGGCGGAAGCCAGCACCGCCCCTCTTGCCGCCGGGCCGCTCAGGATGTCAGGATCACAGCCGTATGCAATGGTTTGCAGACAAGCCGCCGCCGCGAGGCCGTGCGGAGGCAGCTGCGCGGACAGGCCGTTTGAGAAAGGCAGGGCGAGGATGACCTACGACGCCGACATCGTGGTGGCGGGAGCCGGGCACAACAGCCTGCTGACCGCGTGTTACCTGGCCAAGGCCGGTTACCGGTGCCTGGTCCTGGACGCCCGGCCGATCCCCGGCGGCGGGGCCGCCACCGAGGAGCTGCTGCTGCCTGGGTTCGGCATCGACACCTGCGCCACCGGCCACACGATGATCCGGGTCAACCCGGCGCTGAGCCAGGATGAGCTCGGCCTGACCGCCAACTACGGCCTGCGGTACGCGGAGCCCGACCCGGTGGAGCACGTCGCGTTCCCGGACGGCGAGCAGTTCACCATGTGGCTGGACCGGGACCGGACGGCCGAGGAGGTGGCCCGGTTCTCCAAGGCCGACGCGGCCGCCTACCTCCGCCTGCTCGACGAATACGACCAGGTCAAGCACGTCTTCAGCCAGGCCCAGTTCACCCCGGTCGGGTTCGGGCCATCGCTGGAGCAGAGGCTCGCCGATCATCCTCAGGGGAAGATCTGGGCCCGGCGGCGGCAGCTGTCCGCGGTGCAGGTGGTGCGGCACGAGTTCGAGAGCCGGCACATCCAGGCGTTCCTGCTGTGGATGGCGTTCCAGGTCTTCCAGCCGGCCGACGAGCCCGGCTCGGGTGTGCTGCCCTACGCGCAGACGTTCGGCCGCCAGCAGCGCAGCTGGTCCATCCCGATCGGCGGGTCCGGGCAGCTGACCGCCGCGCTCACCGGCTACCTGGCCGACCACGGCGGCACCGTGCTCTGCGATCAGCGGGTGACCCGGCTGCTCCTGGAGGACGGCCGCTGCGCCGGGGTGGAGACCGAGGACGGCACGCAGTACCGGGCCGGCTCCGCCGTGGTCTCCACGATCCACGTCAAGCACCTGCGCGACATGGCCCCGGCGGACTCCTGGCCGGCTGAATTCCACTACGGGATCGACACCTACGACGTGGGCGTGCCGGGGTTCGCCACGTACTACGCCACGACCGCGCCGCCGGAATTCCAGACTCCGGACGGCCCGCGGACCGCCGTGTCGGCGGGCCTCGCGGGCTGGCCCGAGGACGTCATCCAGATGGGCGCCGACCTGCGCACCGGGCGGTTCATGCCGGAGCCGGCGTGGCTGCTGGTGGCCACGCCCACGCTGGTGGATCCGGGCCGTGCGCCGGCCGGCCAGCACACGGTGAAGCTGCTCAGCCCGCAGACCTATGAGCTGCCGGAGGGCGCGGGCGGCTGGGAGACGGTCAAACGCGAGCACTCCCGCCGGACGCTGGAGCGGCTGCGCCAGGCCGCGCCATGCTTCACCGACGATGTGATCCTGGCCAGCCTGATCAAGTCCCCCGCCGACATCGAGGAACTCAACCCGCACATGATCCATGGCGCGTTCCACGGCGGCAACCGCGGCCCCGCCTTCAGCGGGGCGCTGCGCCCGGCCCCGGGCTGGGCCTCGCACCGGATGCCGATCGCGGGGCTCTACCAGACCGGCGGGACCACGCACCCCGGCGGGTCCATCACCGGGGCTCCCGGCCGCAACGCCGCGATCGTGCTGCTCCAGGATCTCGGCCACGACCCGGCCGCGATCATGAGTGCCCCGTCAGGCGACGGTCGGGCGGTGACCGTTGCTGGTGACCCGGCGTGAGGGGCCGGTCCCGGGCAGCAGCCCCACAGCGTCCAGGTCGGCCTCGAGCTCGTCGAGCTCGGCCCGGGTGTGCGGGAGCAGCGGCGGCCGGACCGGGCCGCCGGACATCCCGACCAGGCCGGCCCACGCCTTGATGGAGGCGATGGTGTCGAACCGCCGGGCCTTGCCGTGCAGCCACTTCGCGGCCAGCGCCCGGACCGGATCAAGCGTCGCGGCGACCTGGGCCGCCGCGGTGACCTCACCGCCGAGCGCGAGGGCGGTGTAGTCGCGCATCGGCTGCCACTGCGGCGTCTGGTACAGGTAGGGCGCGGCTGAGGACATGAAGACCCGCTGGCCGTGATCGCGGATGTTCTCCAGCCAGGTGCCCTCGTTGGGCTCACAGACCAGGATCTGGCCGCCGACGCGGTCCAGGACCTCCAGGTAGCGGGCGTGGTCGCGGCCGACCTTGATGCCGCAGATGTTCTCGATGCCGGCCAGCCGCTCGATCAGCTCCAGCGACAGGGACACGCCTGAGAAGGCCGTGTCGAACAGCCACACGCCGATGTCCACGCCCGCGCAAACACTCTCGAACCACTGGTACAGGCCCTCTTCCGAGGCCGGCGGGTAGTAGGGGTTGATCAGCACCGCGAAGTCGGCTCCGGCCTTCTGCGCGTGCCGGGTCAGCTCCAGGGCCTGGTGCGCCGACGTGTGGCCGGTGTGCGCGATCACCGGGCACCGGCCCCGCGTGCTGTCCACCGTGATCTCGACCAGGCGCCGCCGCTCGCTCCCGGCCAGCGACCAGAACTCGCCCATCACCCCGCCGCAGAAGACGCCGTCGACCCCCAGGCTGCCGGTCAGCCGGTCCAGGTCACGGCGCAGCGCCTCAGCGTCCAGCGCGCCGCTGCTGTCGAACGGCGTGGTGGTCGCGGCCCACAGCCCGGAGAAGGCCTCGCGGGCCGCCTGCTTGGCCTCCGCCTTGGTGTAGTCCATGCCTGTCCTCCGGGTAGGTCATGATGCCGGGCGCGACGGCGGACGGGGTTGACCGTACCTGAAGACCTTCAGCCCGTCGAGGTGCGTGTCCTGCCGGGCCTCAGGCACTGGACTCAGGCCTGGGCTCAGTCACGGGCCAGGCCCAGGAGGCGCCCGGCGTTCCCGCCGAGGATGAGGTCTTCCCCGGCTCCCAGCCCCAGCGCGCGTACCTCGTCGACGGGATGGTCGGTGCCCATGTCGAAGGGCCGGTCCGAGCCGAGCAGGACCTGCTCGGGGCCGGCGTACTGGACCAGGTCGGCCAGCAGGCCCGCGTCGTGGGTGACCGTGTCGTAGTGGAACCGGCGCAGCGACTGGTCGGGGCCCTGGCGGAGGCGCTCCGCGGCCTCGGCCCGGATGGCGTGGGCGCGGCGCAGCCGTCCGCGCAGCACCGGCAGCGCGCCGCCGCCGTGCGCGAGCAGGATCCGCAGGCCCGGGAATCGTTCCAGTACCCCCGCCACGGCGATGTGGGCCGCGGTGATCGCGGTCTCCAGCGGGTTGCCAACCGAGTTCCACAGGTAGTAGCCGTCCAGGGCGGGGATCCCGAAGCCCCGGGTGGAGGGGTGGATGAACACCAGCGCGCCCGACTCGGCGGCCGCCTCCCAGAACGGCAGGAAGAAGTCGTCGCCGAGGTAGCGGCCGCCCACGCTGGACGGGATCTCCACGCCGTGCAGGCCCGGCACGGTCATCAGGTCCGCCAGTTGCTTCGCGGCCAGGCCCGGGTCCTGCACCGTGACCGCCCCCAGCGCGCTGAGCCGCCCCGGGTGATCAGCCACCAGCCGGGCCAGCGCCTCGTTCTGCACCTGGCAGACCAGCTGGGCCTCGCCCGGCCCGGCGTCCACCGGGACCAGGTTGATCCACGGGGACAGCAGCAGATGGTCAACCCCGGTGGTGGCGGCGTCGCCGAGCATCACCGCGACGTCGCTGAACTCGCCGATCGCCGAGGTCAGTTCCCGGCCCCGGAAGCCGACGAGGCGGCGGCCGTCCTCGGTGCGCAGGGCCGGCCGCCAGGCCTCGGGCACGCTGCGCGCCGTCATCTCCGGGACGATGACGTGGCAGTGCGAGTCGATGATCAACGGGGTGCGGTGCCGTTCGCCGCCGATTCGCTCCCGGCGACCCCGGCATCTGGCGCGGCGGCCCCGGCGGCCGGCACGGCGGCCGGGGCGTCCGGGCCGGGCGTCCCGGAGCCGGGCGGGGCGGTCACGGCCCCGCCCAGGTACAGGGCACCGATCTCCGGGTGGTGCAGGACCTCGGAACCCGAGCCGGCCAGCCGGACCCGCCCGTTCTCCAGGACCACCCCGTGCGTGGACAGCCGGAGCCCGGCCCGCGCGTTCTGCTCCACCAGCAGGATGGTCTTGCCCTGCTTGTTCATCATCCGGACCGCGTCGAACACCGACTTCAGCACCTTGGGCGACAGGCCCATGGACGGCTCGTCCAGGATGACCAGGCTCGGGTCGAGCATCAGGCACCGGGCGAACTCCACCAGGCGCTGCTGGCCGCCGGACAGGCTGCCGGCCTTCTTCCCGAGCCACTCAGTCACCTGCGGGAACATCTCCAGCACGGAGTCCAGCCGGCGGTCGGCGAGCCCGCGCTGGCGCAGGATGTAGCCGCCCAGCACGATGTTCTCGCGCACCGTCATCTCACGGAACAGGCTGTGGTTCTGCGGCACCAGCACCACGCCCATGTCCAGGACCTGGCGGGGAGACTTCCCGGACAGCCGCTCACCGCGCAGGCTGACCCGGCCGAGCCGCGGGTTCAGCAGCCCGCTGATGGTGCCGAGCAGGGTGGACTTGCCCGCCCCGTTGGGCCCCACGACGCAGGTAATGCCGCCCTCGTAGACCTGCATGGTCACGCCGTGCAGGACGTCGCCGCCGCCGTAGCCGGCCACCACGTCCTGGATCTCCAGGGCGGGGGCGCCGGTGGTCACAGGCTCAGCCGACCGCGATGTCATCGTCATCCTCCGCAGTGCCAAGGTAGGCGTCGAGTACCCGGGGATCGGTCCGGATCACGTCCGGCGGCCCGCTCACCACGGCCGTGCCGTAGTCCAGGACCGTGACCTGATCGCACAGCCCCATCACGAAATCCATGTTGTGCTCCACGATGAGGAACGTGGTGCCCCGCTGGTTCAGCTCCCGGATCCGGTCGGCGATCGTCGAGATCAGGGTCAGGTTGACGCCGCCAGCGGGCTCGTCGAGCAGCACGATGGCCGGCTCGGCCATGAGCACGTAGGACAGTTCCAGGAGCTTCCGCTGGCCGTAGGACAGGGTCTCGGCGAGCGCGCCGGCGTGCCCGACGATGCCGGTGAACTCCAGCAGTTCCGTGGCCCGGCGCCGGGTGGCCGGGCCGCCGGCCCGGGCCAGCGGGTTGCGGAGCCGTCCCTGGCCCCGCTCCGCGTGCTGCGCCGCCACGATCATGTTCTCCATGACCGTGAGCCGGGAGAACACCCGGGTCAGCTGGAACGTCCGGCCGATGCCGGCCGAGAACACCTTGTCGGGCGCAGCGTTGGTGATCCGCTGGTCGCCCAGGTAGACGTCACCGCCGTCCACCGTCTCGTAGCCGGTGATCACGTTGAACAGCGTCGTCTTGCCCGAGCCGTTCGGCCCGATGAGCCCGGCGATGCTGCCCTCCTCCACCTCGATCGTGGCCCCGTCCAGGGCCTGGACGCCGCCGAAGGACTTGGACACGGCGTCGGTGCGCAGCAGCGCGGTCATCGCACACCTCCCGTGCTCGGCGTGCCCGTGCTCGGCGTGCCAGCGGCCGGCGTACTGGTTCTGCTCGCCGCGGGACTGCCCGGCGGGGCTGGCGGGGCTGATCCGCCCGGGCCCGGCTCACGCCGGCGAGCCTGCGCGACCCGCCATTTGGTGACGAACTCGGCCCCGGTCGGCACGATCCCGCGCGGCAGGAACAGGATGACGGCCAGGAAGAGCACGCCGAGGACGATGTCGCTGACATAGCCGTTGGTGAAGGTGATGCCGATCCACTGCTGGAGCGGCTCCAGGATCAGCGCGCCGAGCACCGGGCCGGCCAGCGTGCCGAACCCGCCCAGGAAGGCCATCAGCGCGACGGTCAGGTCGAACAGGGGATTGAACGCGGTCTCGGGCAGCGCCTGGCCGATGAAGAACCACCACAGGCCGCCGATCATGCCGCTGATCCCGCCCGAGATGGCGTACGCGATGAGCTTCACCTTCATGGTCCGCACGCCCAGGCCCTGGGCCCGGTCCTCGTCGTCCCGGATGGCCAGCAGCTGGAGGCCGAACCGGGAGTTCCGGATCAGCCAGGACAGCGTGATGGTGCCCACCGCGATGATCAGGCCGACGTAGTAAAAGGGGTTGTTGTAGTCGGACGCGGACCACAGGAAGAAGGGTGAGCTCAGGCCCTGGTTGCCGCCGGTGAAGCTGAGGTTGAACGCCATCAGCTGGAAGATGAAGAAGAACGCGATGGTGATCACGACGAACGTGTGCCGCCGGACCCGCAGCGCGATCAGCCCGAGCGGGACCGCGACCAGCGCGGCCACCAGCCCGCCCAGCGGCAGCAGCGCGAAGATGTCCCCGCCGGGCAGCTTCCACTGCTTGGTCAGCAGGCCCACGGTGTAGGCGCCGGTGCCGAAGAACACCGCATGGCCGAGCGCGATGTAGCCGGTGTAGCCGGAGAACAGGTTCCAGGCCGCCACGGCGCCCACGTAGATCATGGTGTCCACGGCGAACTGGGTGTACAGCGCGTTGGTGATGACCAGCGGGAAGATCACCGCGATGAACAGCAGGACCCCGAGGAGTCCCAGCCGGATCGCCGTGGCCCGCCGGTCCCGTCCCGCCGGCGCCTGGACCGTGCCGCCTGCCTGGGCCGGGCCCGCGTTCACAGTGCCCTGACTCATAGTTCCCTCACTCACCGTGTCCCGATTCGCTGTGCCCCCATTGGCTGGACCCCTATTGGCTGGGCCCCCGTTCACTGGGCTCTCGCCGCCTTGCGGCCGAGCAGGCCCTGCGGGCGGAAGGCCAGCACGACCACGAGGGCGCCATAGAAGACCACCACCGACCAGCTGGGTGACCACAGCACGGTCACCACCCCCTCGAGCGTGATCATGAAGATGGCCGCGACCATGGCCCCGGCGATACTGCCCAGGCCGCCGAGGATGACGATCGCGAGCAGCCGGGAAATCAGGTCATACCCGGTGTTCGGGTTGAAGCCGCCCCCAGTGGCGCCGAAGACCATCCCGCCCGCGGCGGTGACGGCCACCCCGATCCCGAACGTGAGCGCCTGCACCCGGTTCACGTTGATGCCCACGATCCGGGCCGCGGTGTGATCCTGCATGGTGGCCCGGATGGTCCGGCCGAACTGGGTCCGGTACAGGGTGTAGTAGATGCCCACGACGAGCACCAGGGCCATCAGGAACCCGTAGATGTAGATGTAGTTCAGGTAGAACCCGAATATCTTCGGCCCCGTCGTGGTGTACGAGGCGCTCAGGTTGACGTAGTTCGAGCCGAAGATGATGTACAGGATTCCCTCGATGATGATCGCCACCGCGTAGGTCGCGAGCAGGGACATCGAGGTCCGTTCCCGGCCGCGCAGCGGCCTGATGAAGGCCCACTGGATCGCGACCCCGACGATGAACATCGCCGGGACAGTCACCAGCAGGCCCACGAACAGGTCGAGGTGCAGGTGGACGGAGAGCACGTAGCTGAGGTAGCCACCCAGCACGACCAGGATCCCCTGGGCGATGTTGATGATGTCCAGCACCCCGAAGATCAGCGTCAGCCCGACGGCCATCAGGGCATAGACACTGCCCCCGAGGATGCCATCGACGATCGCCTCACTGAGTTGACGTCCCATCTCCGCTTCATGCCCTTCATCCTGCTCACTGGTGGTGGAGGCGGGCCGCCTACCCTGCGGACCCGCTGGTTCAGCCGCTCTGCCCCCACGGGGGCTTGGTGGCCACGATCTGGCTCGACCCCGGGTCGGCCGCTGGCAGCACCTGGTTGAAGCTGCCGCCCGGCTGCCACTGGTAGATGAAGCCGGTTCCCCCGTTGTTCTGGCCGATCGCCGAGAACCTCACCGACCCCTGCACGGT
>JAOPYP010000038.1 GCA_025964635.1 Actinomycetes bacterium
AGACCATGCCCGCGTCGATGTTGCCCGTCTCGACCTGGGTCAGCACGGACTTCACGTCCGGCTGCAGCGTGACCGGCTTGACTGTGATCGAGGCGTTCTTGAAGACCTCGGCCGCCACGACCCCGCACGGCACCTGCGGCTGGCACAACGCGACCTTGACGGATTTCTTCGCCAGATCCGTCACGGATGCCACTTTCCCCGGGTTGTTCGGCGGCACTGCCACTTCCATGATGTTCTTAGCGAAATTTTGCGGGCTGGCCGCGTCGCCCGCCGTGACAAGCGCGTCCATGGTCTTCGTCGACGCCGAGGCGAATACGTCAGCTGGTGCGCCGCTGGTGATCTGCGTGGACAAGCCGGAGCTTGGCCCGAAGCTGAACTTCACCGTGTCGCCCGGATGGGCGGCGTCGAATTGCTTCCCGAGCTGGGTAAAGGTTCCCAACAGCGAGGACGCGGCGAAGACAGTGATCGTCCCCGTCGGGGAGGACGGCGCGGAACTGCTCGCGCTGGAGGACGAGCTTCCCGAACCACTACTGGAACAGCCAGCCACGGCGACTGCCGCCAGCCCGGCCGCCATCACGGCGAAACGGCGCATTGTTATCTCCTAGATTGAATCCTGGTGAAGCGAGATCAGCTGATCCTGGGGATCTCGACGGAGACGTTGGTGGCCTTGACGGCGGCGACCGCGAGCATCCCTGGCTCCAACCCGAGTTCGTCCGCGGCCTCGCGGCTGAGCAACGACACGAATCTGTGCGGCCCGGCCTGGATCTCTACCTGAGCCATCACCGTGTCGCGGGTGACCCGGCTGATCAGGCCGCTGAACCGGGTCCGCACCGAGTGCGCCACCACCGTGGCGCCCTCGCCGTGACCGGCCGTCGCCGCAAGATCCTGCGCGAACCTGGCCAGCGTCAGCCCATCGACGGCGAGCCGCCCGGACGCATCCGTGGTCGTTTCGATGCGTCCCCCGTCGGCCCAGCGCCGCAACGTGTCAGCGCTGACTCCGAGAAGGTTCGCAGCCTCCTTGATCCGGAAAATCGGCATCCTGCGACTGTAACGCAGACGCGGCTGTAACCTCCAATAACAGGCGCGTTCGCGTCGGTTGAGCCGCCGTCAGGGACGCATCTATGTTCATCTACGGCAGGAGTCCCAGCCTGGGCCCATGGCCGGCCGGGCCAGCCACAGCCCCATCGCGCTGCCGGGCACGAGCCGGGCCCGGCTGCGCCGAGGCCCGGTCTCGGCTGCGCCGGGGCCCGCGACGCGCTACGTCAGCTTGCCAATTTCCAGGTCAAACGGGTCGGCCCACTCGCTGACATCAACGGTCCGGTGGCCGCGCGACTCGATGACGAGAACGGTCTGGCCCCTGGCGATCGGCTCCGCCGAGTAGGCGATGTAGGCCTCCGTCCCGCCCCGGATCTTGAGCAGCACCTCACCTGGCCCGGCCTGCCCGCGCGTCGCGATCGCCAGCACGCCGATACTGCCGATCAGGGAGGCGTCCCCAGGCACCCGCAACTCCTCAGATCACCCCGGTTGATGACTTCACACAGTAGCCCGGTGAGGGATCTCACCGGGGGCTCTGGGTCGCAGGGACGTCAGGTGAACAGCGGGAGGCGCTCCGCGAGCGGGCCGAGCGCCGCCCGGTCCCCGTCCGCCAGCGGGACCCGCCCGGTGCCCTTGACCGCGGCGCTGGCGTCATCCCAGCTGGCCGGCAGGGCGCTGCCGAGCAGGCCGTCCAGCACCCGCCGGACCAGGGCCAGCGATGCCGGGTCGGGCGGCGGCGCGGCCGGGAGATTGACGGTGAGGTCGAGGTAGTGCACCGCGGTCTCCACGGCGAGGGTGGCGGTGAAGTCCGCCGGCCGGAGCACGTGCCCCTGGGTAGCCACCGCCGCGGCCGGGCAGGCGCGCGCCGCCCGGCACACCGCCGCCGCCGTCTCGGACCACACCCGGGCCAGGGATCCGGGAAGGTAGGCGGAGGCGGCGACGCGGACGAACCGGGCGTGCGCCGCGGCCCCGGCCCGGGCCCGGGATCCAGCCTCGCCGGGCTGGGGCGCGAACGCGGCCCAGTAGGTCACATCGTCCCGGTCGGGCGGCTCCGTGACCGGGGTCGCGAACGCCACGAGCGCCCGCTGCGCGTCGAGCAGCTGGTGATACAGCACGTCGGTCACGGCCCAGCCGGCGCAGCCGGTCGGGCGCATCAGCTCGGCCTCGCTCAGCCCGGTGACGACGTCAGTGAGCCGCCCGTACCCCGTTTCGAGAGTGTCCAGGGCGGCGGCATGATCAAGGTCGGTCACGCGTCCATCCTGCCCGGGGTTCCGGACGGGAAATCGGTCCGGAGAAAATCCCGGGCGCCGTGGAATAGCCCGGGGGGGCCTCGCGTTCTTAACCATCGCTGGTGTTCGTGTCCCCCGGGCCGCAACTCATCTGCCTTCGCGGAATACCGTCCGGCTGGAGCCGCGTTGTGCCACTCGCCGAGAGGCGACCGCACACCAGCGCTTAAGCGGTGAGGCCCGCGGAGTACCAACTCCGCGGGCCTCGTCGCTGTCTAATAGGGATCGCTCGCTGGCGAGGCGGGTTCCCGCCGGGCTGGCGATTAACCCGGCAGCCGCAGCAGACGACGTGCGTACGGAGGCGGGCCGCTGGGGGTCCGGGGGCTCGGGCCCCCGGGTTAACCCAGCGGCCACCGCACACCCGTGGCGGCCAGCACATCGGCGCCGCTGGGCAGCCCCTCCTGAGCGCCCGGCCTGGTCACGGCGGTGGCGGCGACCGCGCAGGCCAGCCGGACCCCTTCGGGAGGTGTCGCTCCCGCCGCCACCGCCACGCCCAGCGCGGCGACGAAGGCGTCACCCGCACCGACGCTGTCCACGCTGCGCACCCTGAATCCCGGCACCGCGAGCGCGGTGTCCGGGCCGGCCAGCACCGCCCCGTCCCGGCCCAGGGTGATCACCACATGCCCCCCGCTCGCCCCGGCCAGGCCGGCGGCGGCGGTCTGGGCGCCGGCCGGGTCAGCCACCGGCCGGCCCAGGATCGCGCCCGCTTCGGGGGCGTTGACGATCAGCCAGTCCACCCCGGCCGCCAGCAGCCTAGACGCGTCCGGCGGGACCGGCGCGAGGTTCAGCACCGTCATCACGCGCGCGGCCCGCGCCCGGTCGAGCGCGGCCGCCAGGACCGGGACCGGGATCTCCGCGGACAGGATGAGCGCGTCGCTTCGCGCCGCGGCCGAGGCGGCGGCCTCCGGCGGGCCGGCCAGGCCGTTGGCCCCCGGCGCGACCGTGATCGAGTTCTCGCCGGTCGCGTCCACGGTGATCAGGGCGAGCCCGGACGGGACCCCGGGCAGGATGCGGACCGCGGCGACGTCCACTCCGGCCGCTTCCAGCGCGGACCGGAGGGTGCGGCCGAAGTCGTCGTCGCCGCAGCATCCGGCCATCCGGACCGAGGCGCCCAGCCGGGCCGCGGCCACGGCCTGGTTGGCGCCCTTACCGCCCGGCTGCAGCCGGGCGGCGGAGCCGAGCACGGTTTCCCCCGGCCCGGCCAGTGTGGGCACGGTGACCGAGATGTCCATGTTCAGGCTGCCCAGCACGGTGATCCTCGGCGGCGGCATGACGTCCTCCTCGCGGTGGCCGGTCCCGGCGGTCACGGGACAGTCAACCGCACCACCAGCGGGCGGCCGCCCGGGCGGCCCGGGCCCGGGCCTGCGGATCCGGCTCGTCGCTGGCCCACGCCACGTACCCGTCCGGCCTGACTAAGGCGGCGGCGGGCAGCCGGGTCCCGGTGCAGCGGGTGTACACGACCCGCCGGACCTGGTCGGGCAGGCCGTTCGCCGCCGCATCCTGGGCTGTCCCATCCGGCCCGCCCCCGTCCCGGGCCGTCGCGCCGTTCCCCTCCGGGGCGGCCGCCTCGAGGAGTACGAACCGACCGTTATGGAACAAGTCGTAGAGCCGGGCCGTCGTCCCGTTCGTTCTGGTCACCCGGCCGCGCGGCAGCCGGGCACCGGCCAGCGGGTGGGCAGCGCCCGCGCTGGCCGGCGG
>JAOPYP010000040.1 GCA_025964635.1 Actinomycetes bacterium
GCGATGGCCTCGTTCCGCCGGTTGATGCCCGCGGTGTTGGTGAGCGAATTCGCTTCGACGTCCAGGTCGATGCGGGGCACGTGGTAGGTCGTGATCAGCTGCTCGAAGACCTGGGCGATCGCGGAAACGCTGGTGCAGCTGTCGGCCAGTTCGGTGCCGGTGGTGTCCGCGGAGTAGCCGCCGAACGACGGGATCACGTTGCCGCCCCGGGCCTGGATCGCGGCGATGTCCGGGCCGAAGCTCGAGGTCGCGATGGGCTGGGTGGTGTCGCCGTTCCAGTACGCCGTGCACGAGCCGGGCTGGGCGGTCTGGAGGAACGCCAGGGTCAGGTACCGGGCGCCGGACGCCTGGGACAGGGCCGCCAGGCCGCCGTCGGTGGTGTCGTAGGTCTCGAAGTAGGGCGCGAAGACGTGCCGGGGCAGGGGGTGGCTCCCCGGCCACGTGCCGGCGCCGGCCGGGGCCGCCGCGGTGCCGAGGGTGGCCGCCGTGACGAGGGCCGTGGCGGCGGCGGTCAGGGTGGCCCGGACGGAGAAGCGTCGTCTCATGCGCGGATCCTTCTGGTCGTGCCGCGGCACCCGCGGCGGTCCACACCCAGCCGGTGAAATACAAATAGGAAAGTTTCCTATTTGATTGGGGAGGCTAGCCCGGGACCGGAGGGGCGTCAAGAGCGAATTCCCCCCGGAAATGGGGCCGCCGGCCGGCCCCGGGAGGGGGCGGGGCCGGCCGGCGGCAGGGGGAGGTGCGGTTACGGGAAGCTGACCACGTTGCTCGGCGTGGTGTTGGTCGGCGTGGCTGCTCCGGTCGTGTTGATCACGTGGGTGATCGAGCCGACGTTCCCGAGGGAGACCGTGAGCAGGTCATGCCAGGCCACCCCGGAGCCCGTAGGCGACTGGAATGCGTTGGCCGAGTTGACGGCGGGATTGACGTTGAAGTAGCAGTAGCTGCCGACGCCCCACGCCCCGAACGAGGTGACGTTGCCCGCCACGGCGATCGCGGGATAACCGTTGGAGCTGCCATTCATCCAGGCGGCCTGGTTGGGCGGGTCGTACGGCATCTCGTTCTGGAAGAAGATGATCTTTCCGTTCTGGCCGTTCCAGGCGACCTCGGTCTTCTGGTAATGCTCGACGAACAGGCCGGTCGCCTCGACATTGCTGCCGTTGACGGTCATGCCGTTATCTGCGGTGTTGGTCGTCCAGCCGACGGTGCCTGAGTTGCCGTGGTCGGCGCGCCAGGCCCAGATGTCGTCCACGATCGTGTCGTTGGCGTTCACGACCAGGCTGGCCGAGGCCTTCCCGGCGATGTCGCCGCCGATCCGGAAGAACGTGTCCTGGACTGAGATGGGGTTACTGGCGTGGCTCACGGTCGAGCCAGCCGTGCCGACCGTCAGCAGGGCCGCTGAGTTGGTCGTGCCCGCATCGAACAGCAGCCCGTCAACCCGGACCCCGTCGACGTTCGCGACCTGCATGGTGTTCACGCCGTTCTGGGGGATCAGCGTGGGGAACCCGAGGCCGAGGACCGTGGCGTTGGCGTGGCTGACGTTGAGCGTCTGGTTCAGGGTGTAGACGCCCGGGGTGAAGAGCAGGTTGCAGCCCTCAGCCAGCGCGTTGTTGATGGTGGCCGCGCTCATCGACGGGTCGGCGACGAAGAACTGGCTCATCGGGACCGAGGTGCCCGGCGTCGGGCCGTTGGCCCAGCTGGGACCGGACGCGTTGGTCCGCAGCGACGGCTCGAACACGTGGTAGTTACCACTGGAGTCGATGTACAGGTAGGGCACGTCGCGGGACACCGGGGTGGTGGCCAGCGTGGTCATCGGCGGGGTCGGGTAGCTCTGCGCCGGGGCGCCGTTCACGCCCGAGAACACCATGTTCCAGACCGAGCCGCTCCAGCTGCCGAAGTTGCTGTCGCGTGAGTACCACTGCTGCTGCGACACCGAGGACACCTGGCCGGTGACCTTGGTGTCGGCGATGTAGCCACCGCTGGCGTAGCCGTAGCTGGCCGGGAACAGGTTCAGCCCGCCGTGGACGTCCATGCGGCGGAAGGGCCCCGCCTGGGCCACGGCCCAGCGGTCCGACCCGGCGGACGGGTTGATCGCCATGTTCTCCGCCGACCGCCAGAAGTTCTGGGTGGCGTTGCCCGTGCCGTCGAACGCGTCCACGGTGACGTCGCCGTTGATGGTGACGTCGTCCGGGTTCTGGCCCAGGCCGGCGATGGACGTGTAGTAGCCGATGTTGGCCGTGTTGCTGTAGGTGCCCGGCTTGAACAGCAGCGCGTCGCGCTCAGTGCCGAACTGGTTGAGCTTCTGCGCGTTGAACACCGAGTCCAGGGTGGACTGGATGCTCGTGCTGGACATGCTGGGGTCGAAGATGTGCACGTTCGGGCCGAAGTTCGGCGTGTTGGACTGGGCCGGGCAGCTGGCGCTGGTGCTCACGGTCCAGCTGAACGAGGCGGCCCCGGAGGCGCCGGTGCCGTCCTTGGCGGTGACCGTGACGGTGGACGAGCCCGCGGTCGTGGGCGTCCCGGTGATCAGCCCGGACGAGCTGATGGACAGGCCCGCGGGCAGGCCGGTGGCGGAGAAGGCCAGCGTCTGGCCGGAGCCCGAGTCGGTGGCGCTGACCTGCTTGCTCACCGCGGTCCCGACGACGGAGGTCTGGGCGCCGGGGTTGGTGACCGTGACCGTGTTACCGCCGCCACCCCCGCCGCTGGTGGTGGAGACGCCGAACTCCCACAGCGAGTAGCCGTAGGCGGTGGCGCGGGCGGTGCCGTACATGCGGACGTACCGGCCGGTGCCGCTCACGTTGAGCGTCTGGGTGCCCCCGGTCCCGGTGGTGGTCGAGTAGATCGAGGTCCAGGCCGAGCCGTCCGGCGAGGTCTGGATCTGGAACGCGGTCGCGTACGCGGCCTCCCAGTTCAGGGTGACCTGGCAGATGGACTGGCTGGAACCCAGGTCGACCTGCAGCCATTGCGGGTCGGAGAAGGCGCTGGACCAGCGGGTCCCGGTGTTGCCGTCGACGGCGTTCGAGGCGGGGGTGCCGGCGTTCTCCGTGGACGAGGCGGTGGCGGGCTGGTTCAGCGCGGCGTTCGTGGTGCTGCAGGTGCCGCCGCCTCCCAGGCTCCCGTAGACCTGGAATTCCCACAGCGAGTAGCCGTAGGCGGTGGCGCGGGCCGTGCCGTACATGCGGACGTACCGGCCGGTGCCGCTCACGTTGAGGGTCTGGGTGCCGCCGGTCCCGGTTGTGGTGGAGTAGATCGTGGTCCAGTTCGTCCCGTCAGCGGAGGTCTGGATCTGGAACCCGGTGGCGTAGGCCGCCTCCCACTGCAGCACCACCTGCGTGATCGAGGCGCTGGCGCCCAGGTCGACCTGCAGCCATTGCGGGTCGGAGAAGGCGCTGGACCAGCGGGTCCCGGTGTTGCCGTCGACGGCGTTCGAGGCGGGGGTGCCGGCGTTTTCCGTGGACGACGCGGTGGCGGGCTGCCCCTGGGACAGCAAGGTCGACGCGGCCGCGGCCCGGTCAGGCGGCCCCGCGACCAGCGCTAAGGCGGCGGCCAGGGCCAGCACCAGTCCGATGATCGAGATTCGCCGGTAGAAGGGTACGTTCGTCACGCCCATGGCTGTCCCTGCCGTCCTGCCTGTGAGAAGCCGCTCCTGGGAAAAGTGCCTGGTCAAGGGCGCCCGGGGTCAGGGAGCCACTGATGGCATGTGGCTTGATATAAGCCTTAATTCATCCCGTAATTTAACCCCGCGGTAATGGGTGGTCAAGAGGCCGTGAAGGCCGGCTTTTACCGGGGGCAGCTGCCGCCGTAAAACCCGGGGCCGGCCAGCCCGGGGCCGGTGATGTGCGGCCGGTGCGCCCCGCCGCCGCGCGGGTAGGCGGTGTCGAACCACCCGGTGAAGAACTGGCCCAGCCGCTGGCGGCACGCGGCGCTCCGGGTGGGCAGCCACTGGCCGAAGGCCGCCTCCAGCTGCGGCTCGGTGATCGACCCGCCGCCGAACTGGCGCTGGATCTGCTCCAGGGCCCGGGTGAAGTTCGCGTGGCCCAGGATCTGGCGCAGCGCGATGTAGGCGATGCCGGGGCGGTCATACGTGGACGAGCCACTGAACAGTCCCCAGGCCGTCGGGTTGGACGGGGCCACGGTCCAGAAGCCGTCCTTGCTCGCGTAGATGCTGGCGAACGTGCTGGCCAGGCTGCGCTGGAAGGCACGGCGGCCGGCCGCGGTGCCCGGGCCGCCCGCCTGGCCCTGCGCCTTCCGGGCCGCGAACAGGAACTCGGCCAGGGTGGCCAGCCCCTCCTTGTAGAACGTCATCCGGTAGCCGGACTCGCTGACGTGGTCGCCCCACCACTGGTGCATGTTCTCGTGGTAGAGGGTGCCGGTGTCGATCACCCCGCCCGCGAAGGTGATCATCGTCTGCATCTCCTCGTCAAAGGAGGCGGCCGGCCGGCCGACGAGTACCCCGTCCGAGGAGAACGGGAACGGCCCGTTGAACATGCTCTCGAACCGGGTGATGCCCGGCTGCTGGCTCATGATCGCGCGGTTCTTCGCCTTCCGTGCCGCGCTGAGCGAGCTGGCCTGAGCCTGATAGAACTTGCGTCCGCCAACGGTCCGTTCGGTCAGGTCGAAGCGCCCGACGCTGTCCTCCACGAGGTAGCTGGCCACCGGTTCGGCCGAGTGCCAGTGCCAGGTGATTGAGCCGTGGGGGAACCGGGCGCCCGCGGGGTGCCGCCGGGTTCCCTCCAGGATGCCGTTGGCCAGCACGGTCCGGCCCGCGCTGACGGTGTCGTAGAAGTCATAGGTCGGCTTGGCGCTGGGGTAGTCGTTGAGCGGCATCCAGTCCTCGGTGCCGACCGGCTCGGTGGTCACGAAGCCGCCGTCTCCCGCGGGCTGGTTGGACCGGAACCATCCCTCGGTCGTGCCGTCCCCGTCGTTGTGCACGCCGGGCCGCCCGGTGTAGGCCACCGTGACCTGGAACGTGCTCCCGCCGCGGACGGGGGTGGCCGGGGTGATGACGAGCTTGTTGGCCGGGCACGGGGTGCCGTTCCCGGATTCCTTGGTGGCCGGCTTGGTGGAGGTCAGCTCGGGGGTGCAGGCCGGCGGGAGCGGGTTGTGGTGCGGGCCGCCGACCGGGTTGACCTCGGAGGCCTGGTGGGCCAGCGGGTTCGGGTCGTTCGGCCCGTGCGGGTCGCCGGGGTAGGTGGGCTGGACGAACGTGAACGAGGCCGGCCGGCCGTTGACGCGGACCGAGGTGACCGTCATGTCCGGGCCGGCGGTC
>JAOPYP010000064.1 GCA_025964635.1 Actinomycetes bacterium
GTGGCGATCCCGGTCGCCGCGGGGTCGGGTTCGCCGGTGTCCACGACCACCTGGATGGGCAGCCCGAACGCCCGCGCGAAGTCCAGGTCGCGCTGGTCATGCGCGGGAACAGCCATGATCGCGCCCGTGCCGTAGTCGGGCAGCACGTAGTCGGCCGCCCAGACCGGCAGCCGTTCGCCGTTCACCGGGTTGATCGCGTAGCGGCCCAGGAAAACGCCGGTCTTCGTACGGTCCCCGGCCTGCCGCTCGATGTCGGTCAGCTTGCGCACCTGTGACACATAGTTCCGCAGATCCTCGCGGTGCTCCGGGGCGCAGATCTCCTCGGCCAGCGCCGCGTCGGGCGCCACCACGAAGAACGTCGCCCCGAACAGCGTGTCCGGGCGGGTGGTGAACACGGTGACCGGCTCGTCGCGGCCCTCGATCACGAAGCGGATCTCGGCCCCTTCGGAGCGCCCGATCCAGTTCCGCTGCATCAGCAGGACCCGGTCCGGCCACTGGCCCTCCAGTTGGGCCATGTCCGCCAGCAGGCGCTCCGCGTACTCGGTGATCTTGAAGTACCACTGGGTCAGCACGCGGCGGACGACCTCGGTCCCGCACCTCTCGCACCGGCCCGCGATCACCTGCTCGTTGGCCAGCACGGTCTGGTCGTGCGGGCACCAGTTGACGTAGCCGTCCTTCCGGTACGCCAGGCCGCGCTCGTAGAAGCGCAGGAACAGCCACTGATTCCAGCGGTAGTACGCGGGGTCGCAGGTCTGCAGCCGCCGTGACCAGTCGAAGGACACCGCGTACCGGCGGAACGACGCGGCCTGGGTCTCGATGTTGGCGTACGTCCAGTCAGCCGGGTGGGTATTGTTCCTGATCGCCGCGTTCTCGGCGGGCAGCCCGAACGCCTCCCACCCGATGGGATGCAGCACGTTGTGGTGGCGCTGGAAGTAATACCTGGCCACCGCGTCGGCGATGGCGTACGCCTCAGCGTGCCCCATGTGCAGGTCGCCGGAGGGGTAAGGGAACATGTCCAGCAGGTAGGTGCGCGGGCGGGGGTCGTCCGGGTCATCACTGGCCCGGAACAGGTCCATCTCCGCCCAGCGGGCCTGCCACTTTTCCTGGATGGCGCGGGGATCGTAGTGTTGCGCCCGCTCAGCACTCTCGGCGGCTGTCATGGTGTTTCCTCAGTACTTGGTCGGTCCGGCTCCGGCAACAGAAAAGCCCCCCGGTCACGAGGGGCAGCCGCGCCAACGACGGGGTCAGTCAGCGCGGCTAGGTAAGGACCAGCCGGTCGGAACGCATACATCCAGGGTAGCGCACGGCGGCCGGCCACGCCGCCGGTGCCGTATGTACCATGCCGGCGTACTGGGCCCCCCGGACAGGGAGGGCTCCCACCACGGCCCGGGCGTCTCAGGCGCCGCGTCTCAGGCACCCGCGGCCGCGCGAGCCAGCCTCCCGATCGCCCCGCGCAGCGTCTGCACCGCAGCCGCGCTCGGCTCGCCCAGTGCATGACGCTCGGCGATCCAGGCCGGATCGTTGTAGCTGAGCCAGGTCTGGCCGTCCTCGTCCGCCCAGGCCAGCGCCTTCAGCGGCAGGTCGATCCCGGCCGTCTGCTCGTCCCGCATGAGCGGCGTGCCACCCCGGGCGTTGCCGAACACCAGCAGTTCGGTGGGCCGCAGTTCCAGGCCGGCCTCGCGCGCGCCGGCCGCGTGGTCCACCCGGGCGAAGATCTGCAGCCCGGCCGCGGTGACGGCATCCCTGAGCCGTTCGATCGTGTCCGGGACCGGGTAGTTGCTCGGCAGGGTTACCAGTCCGTCAGTCATCGCTCCACCCCAGTCGCGGCGCACCAGCCAGTCGCGGCGCACCAGCCCTCGGACGATCCGGCCACGAGCCGCCCGGCTATGCCCCCGAGTATGGCCGGCCCGGGCCCCAGCGCAGCCCCCGTCGCGCGGGATTCCGGCAACACGACCTTTGCCGCGCGGAGCGGTTAATACCATTATGAAATTCGCCCAGCCGCACAAAATCGCATGTCCCGCATTCGTGTTGACCGGCGGAAGCGAATGTTAATAAGGTCGTCCAGGTCATGGTGGCGTGCGCCTTCACGGATGGCGCTTTCGCCGGGATGACACGCCCGCCCGAGGCAGCCAGGGGGCGCAGGGTCCTACCGGGTCGGCGGCTGCGGTCATTCCTGGGTCAGCGCCGGTGCTGGCCAGCGCCCGGGCAGGTAACCCTGCCTGCGGGCAAATGCAGCAAGATCGGTCTTTTCCGGGGAAACAATCAACGTCACGGGACGATCTGGGTTCCCGTGGCCAGGAAAGAGATAATGGCTGGTGCATACGATCGCGGACCCGATTGCGCGCATGCCTGAGCGCACCGCACCGGGCAGCAGCGCAACACCGATTGCCATCGTCGGCCTAGCCTGCAGGTTCCCGGACGCTGACGATCCGCTGTCGCTCTTCGAGAGCGCACTGGCCGGGCGCCGTGCGTTCCGGCGGCTGCCGCCCGGGCGGCTCGGCGCGATCCCGGACCAGGACCAGGACTCCGGCCTGCCGGATCTGGCCGGGGGAACTGTTCCCCGGGCCGCCGTGCTCGAGGGATGGCAGTTCGACCGGGCCGCGTTCGGCATCGCCGAGCCCACCTACCTGGCCGCCGACCCCGCCCACTGGCTGGCCCTGGAAACGGCGGGCCGGGCGCTGGCCGACGCGGGCTTCCCCGGCGGTCAGGGACTTGCCCGGGACCGGGCCGGGGTCATTATCGGGAACACGCTGACCGGTGAGGTCTCCCGTGCGGCGGCCCTGCGCACGCGCTGGCCGTTTGTCCGCGCCGTGCTCACCACCGCGCTGGCCGCCGGGGACGTCCCGCCCGCCGAGCGGGCCCGGGCCCTAGGCCAGGCCACCGCGGCTTTCGCCGCGGTGCCCGAAGTCACTGGCGAGACCCTGGCCGGCAGCCAGTCCGGGGCGATCGCCGACCGGATCTGCCGCCACTTCGGGTTCCGGGGCGGCGGCCAGGCGGTCGATACCGCACATTCGTCGTCCCTGCTCGCGGTGGCCAGCGCGGCCGCCCTGCTCGCGGCGGGCGAACTGGACTTCGTCCTGGCCGGCGGGGTGGACATCAGCCTGGACCCGTTCGAGCTTGGCGCCCTGGCCCAGGCGGGGGTGCTGGCCGGCGGGGCGATGCGGATCTATGACGCCAGCCCGACCGGGTTCCTGCCCGGCGAGGGCTGCGGGATGCTGGCCCTGATGCGGCTGGCCGACGCCCGGGCCGCGGACATGCCGGTGTACGCGGAGATCGTGGGCTGGGGCGTCTCCTCCGCCGGCCGGCGCGGTGCCGTCAACGCCGACCCGGACAGCCAGTTGCTGGCCCTGCAGCGGGCCTACGACCGGGCCGGCGTCGATCCCGCCGACATCCAGCTCATCGAGGGGGACGGGCGCGGCACCGCGGACGGCGACCTGGCCGAGCTCACCGCGCTGACCGCGATCCGGGCCGGCGCGACCGCCGCGGCCGTCCTCGGGTCGGTCAAGGCCAACATCGGGCATACCAAGGCCGCCGCGGGCGCGGCCGGGCTGATCAAGGCGGCCCTGGCGGTGAACGCCGGGGTCCTGCCGCCGGTCACCGGGTGCGCCCGTCCGCACCCGATGCTCACCGATGGGGACGCGGTGCTGCGGGTGCCGGGGACGGCGGAGTCCTGGCCACCCGGCACGAGGCTGGCCGCGGTCAGCTCGCTGGATCCGGCGGGCAGCCACGTGCACGTAGTGCTGCGCCGCGAGCCGAATCAGGCTGCATTCCGGCAGCACGCCGGTGCCGCCCCGCATCCCGGCCAGGCCCAGCCCGCCGGCCAGGCCCAGCCCGCCGGCCAGGCCCAGCCCGC
>JAOPYP010000078.1 GCA_025964635.1 Actinomycetes bacterium
CCAGAAGGGAAGCACCCCGTGACCGGGTCTCTCGCGGTGGCGACGATCACCCCGCCGCACATCGAGTACGGCCAGCTCTCGCCGATGCTGCTGGTCTTCGGCCTGGGCGTGGTCGGCGTGCTGATCGAGGCGTTCGCACCCCGCGAGCTGCGCCGCCCGGCCCACCTGATCATCACGCTGGGCGGGCTGGCCGCCGCCTTTGTGCTCACGATCGTGGTCGCCGCCACCTCGTCGCTGTTCGCCCACGGCGGGCACGGGAACGTCGCGGCGATGGGAGCCGTCGGGGTGGACGGGCCCACGCTCTTCGTCTGGGGCACGATCCTCGTGCTGGCGTTCGTCAGCGTCCTGCTGATCGCCGACTCCTCCCGCGACGACCAGACGTTCGTGGCCCAGGCGGCCACCACCCCGGGCAGCGCCGAGGAGCGGGCCGCCCAGCTGGCCGGGGTGGTGCACACCGAGATCTACCCGCTCACCCTGTTCGCGGTCGCGGGCATGCTGCTGTTCCCCGCGTCCAACGACCTGCTCACCATGTTCGTCGCGCTGGAAGTGCTCTCCCTGCCGCTGTACCTGCTGTGCGGGCTGGCCCGGCGCCGCCGGCTGCTGTCGCAGGAAGCCTCCATGAAGTACTTCCTGCTGGGAGCGTTCTCCTCCGCGTTCTTCCTGTTCGGCGTGGCCATGCTGTACGGCTACTCCGGCTCGGTGTCGCTGTCCGCCATCGCGACGGCGGCGGCCAGCAACGTCGGCAGCCTGACCCTGCTCTATTCCGGCATGGCGCTGCTCGGCATCGGCCTGCTGTTCAAGATCGGGGCGGTCCCGTTCCAGAGCTGGAAGCCCGACGTGTACCAGGGAGCGCCGACCCCGGTGACCGCGCTGATGGCCTCCTGCACCCTGGTCTCCGCGTTCGGCGCGCTGCTGCGCGTCTTCTACGTCGCGTTCGGCCAGCTCACCTGGGACTGGCGGCCGGCGATGTGGGGCGTGGCCATCCTGACCATGGTGGTCGGCGCGATCATCGCGATCACCCAGACCGATGTGAAGCGGCTGCTCGCCTACTCGTCCATCGCGCACGGCGGCTTCGTCCTGACCGGCGTGGTCGCGGCCAGCGTGGCCGGCCTGTCCAGCAGCCTCTTCTACCTGGCTGTGTACGGGTTCACCACGATCGGTGCGTTTGCGGTCGTCACGCTCGTCCGTGACCAGGCGGGCGAAGCCGCGCACCTGTCCAGCTGGGCTGGCCTCGGCCGGCGTTCACCGCTCGTGGCCGGCGTCTTCGCGTTTTTCCTGCTCGCCTTCGCCGGTATCCCGCTGACCAGCGGTTTCACCGGAAAGTTCGCCGTGTTCCAGGCGGCCGTCGCGGGCGGGGCGGTCCCGCTGGTGATCGTGGGTGTGATCGCCAGTGCCGTCGCCGCGTTCTTCTACGTCCGGGTGATCGTGCTCATGTTCTTCAGCGAGCCCGCGGCGGCCGGCCCGGCGGTGGTGACGGTGGCGTCCCCGGGGCTGTTCACCGGCGCGGCCGTGGCCATCGGGGTGATCACCACGCTGGTGTTCGGCATCGTCCCCCAGCCCCTGCTCAGTCTCGCGAATCATGCGGCCGCACACTTGTTTGTCCGCTGACCTGGCCGGGGCGCACGCGCGTTCCGGGCCCGGCGGCAGGGTGTCCGGGAACCTCCCGCGGGGCATATCCGGGACGGCGGTAGCTTGGGCGTGGCGCGACGATGGACTCGCCCTGGTCGCGCCCGTCCGAGGGGGTCCGTGACCGCCGCGATGACCGATGACCGGGAGCACGATTGATCTCCGCCGTCCCTGTTGAGCTGACCGACGCTGCGCTGGCCGCTGAGGTCGTGGAAGGGCTTGCCCTGGTCGAGGCCCAGCTGGCCGACGCCACGCGGTCCGAAGAGGAACTGCTGGCCGAGGCGTCCACCCACCTGATCGAGGCGGGGGGAAAGCGGTTCCGGGCCACCCTGGTCCTACTCGCCGGGCAATTCGGCCATCCCCGCGATCCGCGCGTGGTCTCGGCCGCGACGGCCGTCGAGCTGACCCATCTGGCCACCCTGTACCACGACGACGTGATGGATGAGGCGGCTATCCGCCGCGGCCACCAGAGCGCCAACTCCCGGTGGACCAACACGATCGCGATCCTGACCGGTGATTTCCTCTTCGCCCGGGCGTCGCAGATCCTGGCCGCGCTCGGCCCGGAAGCGGTCGGCATCCAGGCCGACACCTTCACCCGGCTGGTGAGCGGGCAGATCGCCGAGACCATCGGCCCCCGGCCCGGCCAGGACGCGCTGCAGCACTACCTGCGGGTGGTCAAGGACAAGACCGCGTCGCTGGTGGCCACGGCCGGCCGGTTCGGGGCCATGTACTCCGGTGCCCCGGCCGAGGTGGTGGCCCGGATCGAGCCGGCCTGCGAGGCGATCGGCGTGGCCTGGCAGCTGTCCGACGACATCCTCGACGTGGCCAGCGAGTCCGACCAGTCCGGTAAGACACCAGGCACGGACCTGCGGGAGGGTGTGCGCAGCCTGCCCGTGCTGCACGCGCTCGGCTCCAGCCGCCCCGGCGACGCGCGGCTCCGTGACCTGCTGGACTCCGCGGACCTGACCGACCCGGGCCTGCACGCCGAAGCCCTGGGCCTGCTCCGGGCCCATCCCGCGATGCAGGAAGCCCGGGCGGACCTGCGGCACTGGGCGGCGGTGGCCCGCGAGCAGATCGCCGGCCTGCCCGGCGTCCCGGCCCGCGACGCGTTCGAGGGCCTCTGCGACTACGTCGTCGAGCGCACCGGCTGAGCTGGCGTTCTCATCCCGGTCGCTGCTCCCTGGGCTTCGCCGGCCGCCTCAGGCCGCGCGGGCGCTCTCCGTCCCGCCGGAGCCAGTACCCGACGGGGAACAGCCGGACGTGCAGGTGCTCGTCCACCAGCCCCCACAGCCCGCGGCGGGCGAACAGGGCCACCGCGATCGCCACCAGCCCGAGGATGATCAGGTACCACGCGTTGTACGAGGCCAGCGTCTGCTGCAGCACCATGTACACCGCGGTCCCGAGGATCGGTCCCTCGATCGTGCCCAGCCCGCCGATGATGGTCACGAACGCCATCTCCGCGGTCCACTGCACGCTGAACACCGCGCCCGGCTGCACCTGGAGCTGGCTGATCGCGAGCAGGGCGCCCGCGGCGCCGCAGCCGGCCCCCGCCACCACGAACACCAGCAGCCGGGCCAGGCCGACCCGCGCCCCGGAGCTGCGCGCGGCCACCTCATCGTCGCGGATGGCGGTGAGCACCAGGCCGAGCCGGCCGCGCAGCAGCAGGTAGACGGCGGCCAGCGCCACCACCGTGACGGCCAGGCCGGCCCAGTAGGTGTACGCGGTGAGCAGCGCCGGGCTGAGCCCGGCCAGGCCGGGCAGCGGCATGCCGGTCCCGCCGCCGATCGACGAGAACTTCTCGATGATGAGCATGATGGTCGCGGCCAGCACCCAGGTGGCGATCGCGAAGTACCCGCTGCGCAGCCGGGACACCAGCCACCACAGCGGCAGCGCCACCACGCCGCAGCCGATCGCGGCGACGGGCAGCACGGCGAACGGGGAGATGCCGTGCAGGGCGAGGATCAGCACGAAGTACGCGCCGAGTCCCACGAACGCCTGCTGCCCCACCGACACCAGGCCCGCGTACCCGGCCAGCAGGTTCCACATGCTCGCCATCGTGAGCACGATGAACGCCTGCACGACGATGGTGGTGGTGCCCGAGTACACGATGTAAGGGAAGAAGGCCAGCACCACGACGACGATCAGCGCGGCCGCCCCGGTCCAGGCCACGTTTCTGCGCGACCGGGCGACCCGGAATCCTGCTGCCGGGCGGGCGGTGGTTTCCGAGACCAGGCTCACGACTGTGCCCTCCTGCTGATCAGGCCCTGCGGGCGCAGCACGAGCACGGCCAGGAACACGATGTACCCGGCGAGGACCTCGTCGGAGATGTTGATCTGGGCGCCGATCTGCTGGGCCACGCCCAGCACCACGCCGCCGAGCAGGGTGCCCCACAGGGAGCCGAGCCCGCCGATCACCACCGCCGCGAACGCGAACAGCAGGATCGTGTCGGTGCCCGTGGTCGGCGAGAGCTGGGAGTACATGCCATAGGCGATGCCGGCCAGCGCCACGGTGCCGAAGGCCAGCGCCGCCGCGATGCCGAACACGTGCCGGTAGTCGGCCCCGGCCAGCTGCGCCGCCTCCCGGTCGTCGGCCACGGCGCGGATCAGGCGGCCGTACCTGGACCGCGAGAGGAAGTACTGCAGCCCGAGCAGCACCACCACGGCGACCGCGAAGATAACCACCAGCAGGTAGCCGATCTGGATCTGCGAGCCGAGTGTGAAGGAGCCGCTCACCAGGGACAGCCCGGTCCCGATCGCCCGGCTGTTGGCGCTGAAGAACTGGAGCAGCCCGTTCTCGATCACCACCGACAGGCCGAAGGTGACCAGCAGCGTGATGAGCACGCTGCGGTCGAGCGCGCCCTGGATGATCGTGCGCTGCAGCACGTAGCCGAGCAGCGCCATCAGCGGTACCACGATGAGGAAGGACCAGAGCACGGGGATGTGGGTGACGGTGATGACGCCGATCGCGACGTACCCCGCGACCACAGCCAGGTCGCCGTGCGCCAGGTTCACGACCTTCATCACCCCGAACATCAGCGACAGCCCGCAGGCGAACAGCGCGTAGAGCCCGCCGGTCAGCACCCCCTGGATGATGGCGTTTACCCAGCCCATTACGGCTCACCCCCTTCGCCGGGCGGGCTGGCCGAGGCAGTGCCCGCCAGGCCGAAGTAGGCCGCCTCGACCTGGTCCGCGGTGACGTCGGCGGGCCTGGATTCCAGGGTGGTCCGGCCCTCCAGCAGGCAGTGGATGTGCGATGCCACCCGCAGGGCCTGGCTCACATCCTGCTCGACGAGCAGCACGGTGAGGCCGGTGGCCAGGATCTGCGGCAGCATGCCGTAGATGCGCTGGACGACCACGGGAGCCAGGCCGAGCGAGAGTTCGTCGAGCAGCAGCACACGGGGGTTGGCGACCAGGGCCCGGCCGATGGCGACCGTCTGCTGCTCACCGCCGGACAGCTGGGCGGTGAGCTGGTTGCGGCGCTCCCGCATCCAGCCGAACATCTCGTACACCCGCTCGATGGTCCACGGGCCCGGCCGGGCGTACGAGTCGCCGACCAGCAGGTTTTCCTCGACGGACAGCGACCCGAACAGCCGCCTGCCCTCCGGCACCATGACCACCCCCTGCCTGGCCCGGAGCTCGGGCCGCAGCCTGGTCACCTCCTGGCCATCGAACCGCACCGAGCCGGCCGTCGGACGGTGCAGGCCGGCGACCGTGCGCAGCAGCGTCGACTTGCCCGCGCCGTTCGCGCCGATGATCGCGTAGACCTCGCCGGGGAACACCCGCAGCGAGATCCCGTCCAGGGCCCGGAGCTGCCCGTGGTGCACGACCAGGTCGCAGACCTCAAGCAGCGGCGGGCCGTTGTCCGGCCGGTCGCCGTTTCCCGGTCCGGTCGCGCCGTTTCCCGGTCCGGTCACGGGTTGCTCCGCTCGCCACCCACCGCGCCATCCCCCTTCACTTCCGAGCCTGCCTCCAGGGACCCGCCGGCCAGTGCCGCGGTGACCTCGGTGCCGAGAAAGACCTCGCGGACCGCAGGCTCGGCCAGCACCGTGGCCGGGTCACCGTCGCCGACGAATTTGCCGCCGGCCAGGCAGATCAGCCGGCTCACCACGGGGGTGAGCGCGCGCACCACGTGCTCAATCCAGATCACCGCGGTGCCCGCGGCGTTGACGTCGCGGACGATCTCGACCAGCTGGGCGACCTCGGGATCGGTGAGGCCGCCTGCCACCTCGTCCAGCAGCAGCAGCGTGGGCTGCGTGGCCAGGGCGCGGGCCAGTTCCAGCCGCTTGCGCTGCAGCAGGCCGAGGCGCTCGGCGGGCACGTTCGCCTGGCCGGATATGCCGGTCCGGTCCAGCGCCTCGACCGCTGCCGCGTAGCTGGCCCGCCGCCGCAGCCCGCCGCCCTGCTGGGCGGCGATGAGCAGGTTCTCGAACACGGTCATGTCCCCGAACGGCCGCGGTACCTGGTACGTGCGGCCGACGCCCAGCTTGCACCGCGCGGCGGCGTCGAGCCTGGTGACCGTGCGCCCGGCGAAGCGGATCTCGCCCGCGCCCGGGGCGAGATCCCCGGAGATGAGGCCGAACAGGCTCGTCTTGCCGGCGCCGTTCGGCCCCACGATCCCGACCACCTGCCCCGGGCCGACGGCCAGCGACAGGTCTTCCGCGATGACGACCCGGCCGAACCGTTTCGTCACGCGGTCGAGCTCAAGCAGCGGGCCCGTCATATCGTGTCTGCCGCTCGCCTGGGTGGCGCCCGGAGGCCCTCCGGCTCGCTCATCCGGTCACTGGTTAGTCGGCTTCAGGTCGGCGGTGATCTTCGCCTGCGGCTGCAGCGTGTTGTCCACGACCTGCATCTCCAGCGGGTACTTGGTCCCCTTCTGCCATTGCACGCCGACCGGCGGGGTGATGGCGACGCCCGGCGCGGGGCCCCCGGAGGCGAAGTTCAGCGGCCCGGCCAGCGCGTGGATATTCACCTTGTGGATGGCGTCGGCGACCTCGGTCTTGTCGTGCGGGTCGGTCACCGAGGTGAAGGCCGCGTGGGCGGCCTCGAAGAGGCTGTAATTGCTGATGTTGGAGTTCCACTGCCCGTGGCTGGCCTCGAACTCGCTGGCCATCTGCTGGCAGGTCTCCCCGGTGAACGAGGACACCCACGGCAGCGACGGCGCCCACCAGGCGTCGGTGGCGACGTTGTCCACCAGGTGCCCGAGCGCGTAGGCGTCCGGCGGGAACAGCAGCACCTTGGCCACGGTGGCCAGCTTCGGTTTGAAGCCCTGCTGCACCGCCTGCTTCCACATGGTGGCGAAGTCGGGCGGCAGCGGCACGTTGGTGAAGAAGTCGGCCTTGGCCGACTTGAACTGGGAGATCATCGAGGAGTAGTTCGTGGTTCCGTCAGGGTAGGGCGACGACATGTCGAACGTGTAGCCTGCCGCCTTGGCGATCGGCGGGAACACCGCGCGGAACGCGTTGCCGTCCGAGTCGTTGGGGAACGCGGCGGCGACCACCTTGTCGGTGTGCAGCTGGGAGTGGATCCGGTCCCACATCGGGATGAAGGCTTTGACCAGGTGCTCGGCGCCAAGGAAGTACATGACCACGTACTTGGGCTTGACTGTCGGCTTCTGCGGGTTGCCCCCGAGGTTGACGTACCAGGCTTCCCACGGGATGTTCGAGCAGATGAGCGGCGTGTGCAGCGATTCGGCCTGGCTGGCCACCGCGTTGACGGTTTCCGGCGTGGACGACGCCAGCAGCAGATCCACGCCGTCATTCAGGATGGCCGTCTTGGCCAGGTCCCCGGCCCGGGTGGGGCTGGACTGAGTGTCGTAGGACTTGATGGTGACGGGGTAGGTCTTGCTGCCGATCTTGAACCCGTTCTTGTACGGGGTGGTCTGCTTGATCTTGGAGATCACCCAGTTGTCTGGCGCACCGAACCCGGCCAGCGCACCGGTCAGCGGGTGGATCCAGCCGATGGTGATGCCCTTGGTGCCGCCCGAGTTCGCCCCCTTGATGCCGGAGCTGCACGCCTGCAGCAGCCCACCGCCCCCCACAACCACCGCGCCAGCGCCGGCCGCGCGCAGCAGGCCGCGCCGGCTCATGCCGGCCGCCTGGCTGGTTCTACCGGATTGCCCAGTCTGGTCGCTCATCTGTCATCGATCTCCTCGTGAGGTCGTATCGCAGAGGTGAGACCGCGCGGCAGCGGAACCGTGCCGCGGACGGTCCCCTTCAGCAAGGGTTGTCTGGTGACCTGCGGATGCCCGGGGCTACGCCGCTTGCTTCCTGACGCGCCATTCCGTCTCCTCGACGTCAGCGCCCGTCGCACACGGCGTGGGAGACACCGGCGTCCGAGGCCCACCTTCAAAGCAACGCCCGGGGAAGGGCATTGCGCGGATCCTAGTGTGCGCTTGGCGTACGGCTATGCGCAATACGGATATCCGCAATGGGGAAATTTCCTCTTCACCACCAGCGCGTCCGGTGGTGAGCCCGGCGTGGTGAACGCTAGCACCTGCCCGGCGTGGCTGACCAAGGTCCGCAACCGGGCCATTACGGAGGCGCGTCCGGCCGGTTCGCCCGGCAGTTTGGCGGCGGCACGGGAGATGTGCTCAACTGTCGGGATGATCATTGCTGGTCTCATGGCGGCCGCCTTCCTCGGCTTGATAGTGGCGTCCCTGGTCTGGCACGCCTGGGTGTTTCCCGCGGCCATCATGGCCCTGGCCATCGTGTGGCTCTTTGTGGACAAGCCCGTCGAGGGTCCGGTCATCTGGTCACTTCCCGCCGAAATCGGCGGAGTGACGGCCGGCGATCTTGTTGTTCTGCCGGCCGTGGCGGTCGGGCTGGAGTTGCTGCGGCGTGCCCACCGGCCGGGGGCGGTGCGGGCTTAAACCAGTGCGCTAACCCGGTTACCACCACCATGGCTGAAGCCTCCCCCCCGGCGGCCGGCAAGAGGACTGCCGGCAAGAGGACTGATGGTGCCCGGGTAAGGACCTAGGTCCCTGGCCCGGCCGCCCGCCGGCGAGTTTGATGGCCACAAGCTGTCGCGGCGAGGCAGGCCAGGGCTGGACGCAAACACCGGTGCCGGCGCAAAGCCTCGCGGGTGACTCAATCGCGAGACCTGTGGGGGGTCCTAAGACATGGCACTCGGGATGTACTTCGCACCAAGCTCGTTCTCCCCGGAACAATATGACGACACGATCAAGCGACTCGAAGAGGCTGGCGCCGGGGCACCGCCTGGAAGGCTCTATCACGTTGCTCTCGAATCGGACGGCCTGATCCAGGTGTTCGACGTCTGGGAATC
>JAOPYP010000081.1 GCA_025964635.1 Actinomycetes bacterium
TTTGGCGGCATGGCGCACTACAGCAGGCTGTCCAAGCTCGTGATCGACGTCCCGCCTCCCGATCATGATCGGGAGCTGGCGTTCTGGGGCGCAGCCATCGGGCAGCCGCTGTCCCGGTTTGACCGGCATCCCGAGTACCACGGGGCCGCGCTGCACGGGCAGGAGTTCTGGCTGCTCATCCAGCGACTCGATGATGGGCCGGGCCGGGTGCACATCGACATCCACACCGACGACCTGGCCGCCGAGGTGGCCAGGCTGGAGGGGCTCGGCGCTGAGCGGGTCCAGCAGGTGAACGGCTGGTGGGTGCTGCGGGATCCCGCCGGGCTTCTGTTCTGTGTCCTGCCCGAACCCGCTGGCTCACTCAACGACAGCAACGCGCACCGCTGGGACTGACCACCATCTTGTGGACCGCGAGCCCAGCGCCTGGCCTCCTCCGGCCTTCAGCACATCAGCTGTGTCACCAGGCCGACGGCGGCGGCGGCGGGACAACCGGCGGACGATCGTTGCAGGTGATGGTGTTCGGCAGCTCCCATGGAGCGAGCCAGGCCCCGGTGGTGCCGCCTCCGGTGTTGCCGCCCAGGTCGGTCAGCGAGAATTCGGACCCGGCCGCGGTGAAGTGGAAGGACCCGCAGTTGTTGACGCCTACCGCGCCGACGTTGCGGGCCTGGACGTTCTCGAAAGACGCGGAGCCCGCGGTCCGGGCGCTGACCACCGAGGTGCCCGTGCCGTCGACCTTGATGTCCTTGAAATGGACGTTGGTGATCGAATACTGGTCCTTCACCGGGAAGTCGGAGACCAGCATGATCGCGTTATAGGTGTTGTCGAGGAAGTTGTCTCCGACCACCTCGATGTCGGCATTGATGCTCTTCTCGAGCGCATAGATCCAGATGGCCCCGAGGCCGATATTCCAGTTCAGCTCGAACGTCCCGGCCCGTACCGTGGTGTTGTTCGTGATCCACAGATGCCCGGTGAACGCCTCGGAGCCGAAGCGGGACCCGGCCTGGATGCCGCTGCCCTCACGGATCGGGTCAGCGATCAGGTTGTTCGAGACCGTGTTGTCCGTGCCGCCGTAAACGGCGATGCCGTTGGCCAGGACCGGCGTCTGCACCGTGTTGTGGTCGAACGTGTTGTTGGCGTCCCCGGTCTTCTCCGACCACATGGCCAGGCCGTCATCGCCCGTGTTGCGGATGAAGTTGTCCGACGCGACCGAGTTCGTCACCCCGGTGTGGAAGTTGATGCCGTCAGCGATCTGGTCCACGATGACGTTGCCGGTGATCTTCAGGTTCGTCATCGGCCCGTCCAGCCAGATGCCCACCTTGGTGTGCTGGATGTAGAGGCCGTCGATGGTCGAGTTGCTCAGCGCCCCGCCGATGCCGTTTACCTGGTCGGTGTCGATGCGCTCACGGACGTCACCCTCGATGGCGAAGCCGGACAGGTGGACGTTGGTGCTGCCACCGGCCGACGCGTCCTTGCCGTAGAAACCGACACCGGTGTGCACCGAGCCGTCGGGGGCCGGGGTGCTGAGGTTGACCTGGTGGCCAAAGACGATCGAGTACCAGCTGCCAGCGCCCTCGATCGTCACGTTGTCCACGATGATGTGCCGGTCCACCTGGAATCGGCCCGGCGGGATGTAGACCGGGACGTGGGTGCGCTGCGCGAACGCGATCGCCCGGTCGAAGGCGCCGGCGGAGTCACGGTGGCCGGTCGGATCGGCCCCGAACAGGACCACGTTCGCGGCCCGCGCGACGAATTTCGGCGGCGCGACGAGCTGTGAGTCCATCAGGTCGATGGTGGTGGTCGCCGCGTCACTCGCGGCCGGAACCGTCAGGCGCACTGTGGCGCCCGCCGGGTAGGTCCGGCCGAGGAGCAGGCGCTGCTCGTCGTAGAAGTGGTTCGGGCGGAACGGCTTCGGGAACACCGGCGCGGGTGTCGTCGCGTTCGGGACGCATGTGCACTCGGTCGTCCACCAGTCAGGGTGCAGCGGCCCGGCGTTCGGGTCATTCGAGAACGGGTACTCGTTGTAGAGCCAGGCGTACTGCGACGTGAGGGTCATGGTCTGGCGGTGCCCGCCGTTCACCGCGACGCCGAGCGGTGCGGTGATCCCGCCGCCGGCAGGTGCGTCCGGGATGCTGTAGCGCACGTTGATCGCGTTGGCCGCCGACGGCAGCGTGAACTCGACGTACTGCCCGGGCGCCAGGCTGACCGCCGACCGGCCGGACGCTTCCGCAGCCAGCGTGTACGCCGTGGTACCGGGGCCAATGACGGTGCCGTTCGTCGCGGCGTTCTCCGCCTCCTGCTCAACGAAGCCGAGATCGGCCCCGCGGCCCGAGACCAGCGACGGGTCGATGGCAGCGCGGGTCACCACGGGGGCCGAGGGGGCGGCCGCCGGGCCGGCCAAGGCCGGGCGGCCGGATGCGACACTGAGGCCGGCTGTGACCACCAGCGCCATTACCGCGGCCGCCTTCCGGGATGGCCTGCGAGATCGCGCGGGTTCAGCTTCGGTGCTGCTCCGTGACATTGGCCACATGCCTCTCGGGATGACGCCTGAGGACACTCGGGAGCAGGTGGGCCCACGAGGTGACCTGACATTAAGGCGCCATACCCGGTTCCACAAGACTCCTGTCCAGAATTTCCCAGGAATAGTCGTCAGCTGTCGTTTTAGCGTCATCTTCTTACGTAAAGATGCGACCACTTGCGCAATCTTGCGCTGACTCACGGATCGGCGCTCATGACACCGCGAGGAGGGCCGTGCGATGGTGGCCCGGGCCCCGATCGCACGAGGCGTTGCGCGTCCCCGCCTCGTGGGACCGCGAAGGCCCCGGCCCGGCCGCTTAGCTGAGTTCTGTTTCGCAGACCGACTGCAGGCGGGGGGACCCATCCGCGTCCGCGGTGGTGCGCTCGAAGCGGATGCGGGCCTTGCGCCCGTCGAATTCCAGGACGGAAAGCATGTTCTGGAACCAGGGACCGCGGGTGATCCGCCACCGGATCCCCGGTTTACTGACCCGGGCCAGCCGGGCGAGGGTGGTGCCGATCAGCTCGCCCGCACGTGAGGTGGCCAGTCGCTGTCCCCGCCGGAATGAGTCCGGCAGCAAATTGTGGATAGGCGAGCAGACGGCCTGGTAAACGGCACTGCGCGGGTGTGTCCCGGCCGGGAAGTCCACGGCGGCCAGGTAACTGTGGTGCACGTCGCCGGAAATCACGGTGATCGAGGCGGGGGGCTGGCCCTGCGCGCCCGTCGCGAGCCCGGTCAGAAGCCGCCCGAACTCCGCAAACGACTTCCCGAACGCCGCCCAGTGCTCCAGGTCCGCGGCACGGCGCACCCGCTCCCCGGCACGCGCGAAATTCTTCCCCCAGACCCCGCCGCAGACGGCCTCGTTCCACGCCTCCAGGCCGTGGATGCCGGCGGGCAGCAGGAGCGGCAGGGAGGTGGCGAGCACCACGTGATCCCAGTCACCGGAGACCGACTCGGTGACCCACTGCCATTCCGCCTCGTTGACCATCAGCCGCTTGCCGTCCTCCAGCACCCGGCCGGCCCGCGAATCGATGACGACCACCCGCACCTTCCCGAAGCTGCGCCCGAAGCTCCACTGGATGCCCTCGGTGTCCTGGTCGGCCCGGACACCGAAGTCGCTGAGCAGAGCCGCCGCGTCATCCGTCTCCTGCACCTGCCGCCACAGCTCGTCCTTGCCGAGATCCTCCGGCGAGAGGTTGCCGAGATGCTGGTAAAGCCAGTAGCTCATGAAAGCGCCGGTGATCCTGGGCCGCCACCACGGCTTGGCCTGGTATTCGCGGCGCCAGGCGGCTGAAATGTTCCAGTCGTCGTGGACGTCGTGATCATCAAAGATCATCGCGGTCGGGATGACCGACAGCAGCCAGCGCACCGAGGGCTCGCTCCAGGCCTCGCGGTAGAGGAAGCAGTACTCGGTGAAGTCTGCGACCTGGTAACCCGGCGGCCGGGATGGGTCGCGGCGCTGACTGATGAACTCTCTCGTCGCCGGCCCCACCTCATCCGCATAGACCTGGTCGCCGATCAGGAGCATGATGTCGGGCCAGCGCTCAGGCGGCGTCTCACGCAGGCCAAGGGCACAGGCGGCCAGTGCGTCCGTCCCATGTTCCGTCCCATGTTCCGGCTCAGGTTCCTGCTCATGCCGGGCGCGTCCGCGCCTGCGCTTCAGGGCCGGCAGCTCAGCGATCCGGCAGGAACCGAACACGAGCCGTAGCGGCCGCTCCGGGTCCAGCGTGCGGAGCACACTCAGGGGGAACGGCGAAGCCGGCTCCGGCCAGCGGACGGTGCCATCCAGGGCGACCTGGTACTCATACTCGGTTCCCGGCCGGAGACCGCCGACCACCACCAGTCCATAGTGGTGCCCGGCTACCCCGAAGGTCCGCACCTGGTGACCAAGGATCCCGACCTGGCAGGCCCGGTCGGTCTCGACCCATATGGTGGCCGCGGTCTCGCCGACGTAACGCAGCAGCGGACCGAGCACGAGCAGGGGCGCTTCCCGGCCTGCATCGCCTGCATCTGTCATGCCGCCCCATTTACCCACAATTGACCGCGGCCCACATCCGCGGCTCGCGCCAGCGGATGTGGGCTCGCTGCAGCGGTGCGATCCTACGGCGACGTGCCCAGTACCTGCGCCGGGCGCCCGGCACCTACGTCATGACATCGCGTTGGCGGTGATGGGCGCGCTCAGGCTCAGGGTGCCGGTCAGCGGCAGGGTGCGTGAGGAGTCGCCGACCGGATCTGGTAAGTGCCGGCGCTGGCGATCCAGTTGTTGGAGGTAGTGTCCCAGGACGCCAGGTCATGGGCGGTCACGGTGAACGTGACAGTCGCGGACGCGCCCGGGTTCAGCGTGACCCGCTGGAAGCCCTTGAGCTGGTGCGGCGGCTCGCCGGCGGATGCCGGGTCGCCCACGTAAAGCTGGGCGACGTCCGTGCCGGCCCGGCTGCCGGTATTGGTCACCGTGGCGGTGACCGTCGCCTGGCCGTTGCTCAGTGCCCCGACGTTCAGGCTGCTGTAACTGAACGAGGTGTAGGAAAGCCCGAACCCGAACGGGAACAGCGGCGTCACGTTGTTGGCGTCGTACCAGCGGTAGCCCTCGTTGAGGCCCTCGGAGTACTGCACCGTGCCGTTGGTGCCCGGCCACTGCGCGGC
>JAOPYP010000539.1 GCA_025964635.1 Actinomycetes bacterium
CGCGGCGCCGCGGGCACCAACGTGGCGGCCTGGGCCCCGGGACCCCCCACTGCCCGCGGGCGGGGTCAGGCGGTCGGCCTCCCCGGGGGGGCCGGACGCGGCCGCACCTGACGTGGGCGTCCCCAGGGGGGATGGGCCGGGGGCGGACGAGCCGGGGATAGATGGGCCGGGGGTTGATGAGCCCGGTGCGGATGAGCCCGGTGCGGATGAGCCCGCGCTGGGCGCGCCGAAGGCCGGGTCGTCCAGGGCCGACCCGCCGGAGGATGGGGGACTGAACGCCGGGATCTCGAACGAGGGATCGTCGAACGGCGACGGGCCGAAACGCGCCCGGGCCGCGGCCGCCGCCTCGTTCGAGCCGGTGCCGCCGATCCCGGAGAGCGGCCCCGGGAACCCCCTGCCCGTGCTCCCGCCGCTCGTGCCTCCGTTCCCTGCCGTCCCGGTTCCCCTGGTCCCGTTGCCCGTGGTCGCGTGGTCTGTCGTCGCGTGGTCTGTCGTCCCGTGGCCCGCGGTCGTGTTTTCCGCGTCGGTCCCGCCGTTGCGGGCGCCGGCCGGGGCCGCGCCACCGCTGCCAGATTTGCCCAGGCTCCAGCCACCCAGATTCAGGGTGCTCCTGCCTTCGCTCCCGGGGACGGAACTACCCGTCCCGGAACTGGCGCCAGCGGGACCGCCGCTCACAGGACCGCCGCCGGCGGAACCGCCCGCACCCGGCCTGCCGCCTGCCGCGTCCATGCTGCCCAGGCCGCGGCCGGGCAGCAGGAACCCTGACCCGGGACGGCCCGGGTCCGGCGCGGGCGGCGCTGGGGTGCGTGCCGGGGACAGCGGGTCTTCCTCTTCTTCCCAGGGCGGCTTGCCGCTGACCACCGGCCGCCCCACTGGTCCTGAGACCAGCCGTGCCGGGCTGTCCGGGACACCCCCGGTAAACCCGTTGCCGACCGGGCCGCCGCCGGTGAACCCGGTGCCGCCCGGGGCCGGGGCCGCGGAGCCGGTCCCCGCCCAGCCCGGGCCAGCTGGCCCGGGGCCAGCCAAGCCGTGGCCAGCTGGCCCAGGGCCAGCCCGACCGGCACCAGCCACGCCGGCACCAGCCAGACCGGGGCCGGCGTAGCTGGTGCCCAGCCCGAAATTCGCCGGGCCGCTGCCCGCGGGCTCGCTGCTCGCCGGGGCCCGGCCCGCAACACTGGCGCCCGCGGGTGGCCCGTAGCCCGGCCCGGGACTGCCCATGCCGGCCATCGCCTGCGCCCGGGAAGCCAGCGCCGCGGCCTGCAACGGGGCCAGCTGGGCGTCGAGCGCGCGCCGCTGCCGGACCCGCACCGTGATCAGGATGATGAGCGCGAGCAGGACCAGGGCCGCCAGACCGAGCACCGGGATGCGCACCGCCTGCCACAGGCTCTTGGTGTGCACCTTGACCACCGGGGCGGTCGGCGGACTCGGGTTGCCCGCCGGGCCCGGCGAGGCTGAGCTGGTCGGCGTCGCGTTGATCTTGGCTGCGGCGAGCAGCGCGGCAGCCGCGTCTGCGGTGCCGAACCCGGAACCGTCCTTGTGGCCGCCCGGGTGATGGAACGCCGTGCTGCTCGTCAGGGCCTGTTCGACCTGGGCCGGCGTGAACGTGGGGAACTGGGACCGGATCAGGGCGGCGATGCCGGCCACCACGGCACTGGCCGCGCTGGTGCTCTTCAGCTTTCCGTACCCGGTCGGGCCGTTGGCCGCGACGACCCCGTTACCGGCCGCGGTCAGTGTTGCGTACCGCTGGTGGTTGGTGAACGGCGCCTTGATGAAGCCCCGGCCGAACGCGCCCACGGAGATCACACCTGGGTAGGCGGCCGGATAGTTGACCGTGTCGGTTCCGGCGCCGTTATCGCCGGAGGGGGCGACCAGGACGACGCCCTTGGCCAGGGCCGCCTCGACCGCGGCGCGCTCCGCCGGGCTGCCGCCGGGGGTAGTCCCGCCCGCCTGCGCGGCCGGGTCGAGCGGCAGGTCGATGACCTGAGCGCCGTGCCGGACCGCGTAGTTGATGCCCCGGGCGATCGCCTGGGGGAGCGCGGCGGCCACGGTCGGGCTGGCCAGCAGCGGGTCCTTGTTCTCCAGCGTGACCCGGACCGAGATGATCTGCGCCAGTGGCGCGACTCCGACGATCCCGTCGGCGTGGTGCGGCCCGTGCCCGTGCCCGGCGATGATGCTCGCTACCGCCGTGCCGTGGGCTCCCCAGAACGGTCCACCGGCCGTCCGGCCCGAGGCGGTGTAATCCCGCCCGGTGGTCACCGAGCCGGCCAGGTCGGGCTGGGTGGGGTTCACGCCGGTGTCCAGCACCGCCACCTTGATCCCGGCGCCCCGGCTGGACAGCCAGGCCTTGGTCACATGCAGGGAGGCAAGCCACCACTCTTGGTTACGGACCGTGTCTGCGAAGGCAGGCACGGCCGCCATCCCGATGCAGGTCGCTGCGAGACCTGCGGCGACAGCCGCCGCCGCCCGGCTCCGGAGCCGCTGCGCCATGCGCTGACCCTCCCATCATCCCCCGGGCATTCTGCCACGTTCGGGACGGTTCGGAGGCGGGAGCGGACGGCCCGGCCATGCCGCTGGCCGCGGCGGGCCGGCGGAGCCGGGTCAGGCTCAGGCAGGCATGGCCGCGGACAGCCGGACATGGGCTCCGGGCGGCAGCCCGAGCTGCTCCGCCGCGTCGCCGCCGTTCACGGCGAGTGAGATGAGCCCGGCGCTGTCGGTGAAGGCGACGATCTCCCCGGGAGCCACCGCGGCGAACGTCTCCAGATACGGCACGGTCAGCTGGCGCCGCCCGCAGCGGACGACCACCGGGGACCCGAAGCCCAGGCCCAGCCGGTCCGCATCGGAGGCCGCGATGGACAGCTGCACGTTGCCGAACCGGTCCACCGACATCACCTCGCCCTCGGCTTCCCCGTCGTGCACCCGGCTGGTCGGCGCGGGCAGCGTCACCAGGTCCGCGAGGTCAATGGGCGTGCCGACGGAGGCCAGGTCGCCCCCGGACGCGAGGTGCGCGGCGACCGGGGTGAAGATGTCCCGGCCATGGAACGTGGGCGACACCGGGTGCAGCCACAGCTCCCCGTTGGTCAGCTGGCACGCGGCGGTGGCCCCGCCGAGCGCGGCCACCGCCCAGGACAGCAGGCCGTTGTCGGGGCCGACCAGGACCGAGTCCCCGGCGGCCACCGCGATCCCGCGGCGTGCGGTCCCGACTCCGGGATCCACCACCGCGACGTGCACGCCCGGCGGCAGGTAGGGGATGGTCTGGGCCAGCACGGCGGCGCCGCGGCGCACATCGCCGGGCGGCACGAGATGGGTGATGTCGATCAGCCCGGTGCCGGGGGCGATGCGGGCCGCGACCCCGTGGCAGGCCGCTACGAACCCGTCCTCCAGGCCGTAGTCGGTAAGGAACGTTATGCAGTCGAATGAAGCCACGAAGGCTGAGCGTACGGGAGCGTGGGCACACCGGCTAGAGCCGCCCTAGGATGAAGCAGCGAGCGCGGTACTGGAGGGCAGATGGCGGCGCTGTCCGAACGCGAGATGCGGGTCCTCTCCTTTGAGCGCGGGTGGTGGCGGTCGCCCGGGGCCAAGGAGCAGGAGATCCGCGATGCTCTCGGCATGACCGCGACCAGCTACTACCAGCTGCTGAACGACCTTATCGACCGTCCGGAGGCGCTCGTGTTCGACCCGGCCCTGGTCACCCGGCTGCGCCGGCAGCGGGCCCGGCGGCACCGGATGCGCTCGGCCGGTCCCGACCGGCGTGACGGCACCTCCTGGTGAACGGGACCGCGCCGTGAACGGGACCGCGCCGCTGCCGGTGCCAGTGACCCCCGAGGGACGGGCTGGGCTGGCGGCGCTGCTCGCCGATCCGGGACGGGCCCTGGTCGCGCTGGACTTCGACGGCACGCTGTCCCCGATCGTGGCCGACCCCGCGGCGGCCCGGGCGAACCCGGGCGCGCTCCAGGCCCTGCGCCAGGTGGCTGCCGCGGTCGGCACCGTCGCGGTGATCACCGGCCGGCCGGCCGCGTCGGCCGTGGAGCTGGGCGGGTTCGGGGCGGTCCCGGGCCTCATCGTGCTCGGCCACTACGGACTCGAACGCTGGGCGGACGGGACGCTGGACTCACCACCGTCGCTGCCCGGGGTCGAGGCGGCCCGCGCCGGCCTGCCCGCCCTGCTGGCCCGGTCCGGCGCGCCGGACGGGACGCGGATCGAGGACAAGGGTCACGCGGTCGCGGTGCACATGCGGCAGGCCGCCGATCCGCAGGCGGCCCTGGACCGGCTCCGCGTCCCGCTGGCCGGCCTGGCCGCGCGGCACGGGCTGGCCGTCGAGCCGGGGCGGATGGTCATCGAGCTGCGGCCGCAGGGCATGGACAAGGGCCAGGCCCTGCGCACCCTTGTTCAGCAACGACAACCATCCGCGGTCATGTTCTGCGGAGACGACCTGGGGGACGTGGCCGCTTTTGAGGCCGTCCGGGCGCTCCGGGCCGAGGGGGTGCCGGGGCTCACCGTGTTCAGCGGCTCCGCTGAGGTGACCGAGCTGGCTGAGTCGGCCGACCTGGTCGTGGACGGCCCGGACGGCGTGGTGGCCCTGCTCAGCGCGCTGGCCAGCGCCATCGCCGCGGGCCGTCGGCCAGGCTGACGGGCACCCCGGCACTCAGGCGGCGGCGCGGAATTCCAGCACAGCCAGCACGCCCCGGTGATCGCTGCCCGGCAGGCGGACCGTCCGGGCTTCGTGCACGACGATGCCCTCGCGCGAGGCCAGCACGTGATCGAGCCGCATCAGCGGCGGGAAGCGGCGGTCCGTGGGCCAGGTGAAGCCGGGCCAGGGCCGCCGCCGGGCGGCGTCAGCGCAGTCGACGAAGCCGGACCGGAGCAGGGCCCGGAACGCGCCATGATCCCGGCTCGCGTTGAAGTCCCCGGCCGCCAGCTGCGGGCCGCTGGTGCCGGCCAGGGCCGCCTGAATCAGCCCGAGTTCCTGCCGCCAGAGATGCTCCCGGTCCGCCACCGGGGCGACCGGGTGCACGACGGTGACAGTGACAGACGGGCTGCCGGGCGGGTCGATGCGGGCCCGGGGGGCCGCCGCGATCAGGCCGTCCACCGGGGGGAGGGCAATCAGCGGCCAGCGGGCCCACAGCCCAGTGCCGGCGGACCCCTCGCGCGGCTCGAGCTGGGACCGCGGCAGCAGGTCCGCCAGCCCGCTCAGGGCCAGCCGCCGCGCCAGCCCTCCGGTCAGCTCCTGGACCGCGAGCACGTCCACCTCGAGGGCGGCCACGCAGGCGGTGATGGCCTCCGCGTCCGCCGCGCCCCCCTTGACGTTCAGGGTCAGCACCCGCAGCGGCGTGCCCCGGTCGCCGGGGCCCGGCTGCCCCGGCCCGCGGGCCCCGCCTGCTGGCCGGGCCGGGGGCAGCTGCCAGGCCACCAGGAGCAGCGCGGGCACGGCCAGGATCAGCGCGAGCCACCACGAGAACACCGCGGCCAGCACCACACCGGCGACGGCCGGCACGGTTCCCGCGGGGGCCAGGGCCGCCAGCTTCGGGCCCGGGTTCGGGGGCTGCCCGCCCGCCGCCCGCGCGACGAGGAATGGCAGGGACAGCACAGTGAGCGCCGCGGCCAGCACCCCGCTCACTGGGTCACACCACCTCAATCCGGCCGTACCGGCGGCCGCGATCGGCTCCGGGCACCTCATTATCCGGGAAGCGGCCGGGAAATTACCCCGCGAGCGCGTCGAGCTGGGCCTGCAGCCAGGCGCTGGGCGGGAACGCCGCGCCCGCCGCGGCGAGCGCGGCGGCCCGCCGGGCACGCTCGGCTTCAGGCATGGTGAGCGCGCGGTGCAGTGCCTCCGCGGTCTGCGTGACGTCGAACGGGTTCACCAGGAGCGCGTCTCCGCCCAGTTCGGCGGCCGCGCCGGCTTCCGTGGACAGGACCAGGGCACAGGCGCGCTCGGACAGGATCGGCCCCTCCTTGGCGACCAGGTTCATCCCGTCCCGGATCGGGTTGACCAGCAGCACGTCGGCGAGCCGGTAGGCGGCCAGCGAGCGCGGGTAGTCGTCGTTCACCTGGAGGATCAGCGGGTTCCACGCGTCGGTGCCGAACTCGTCCTCGATCTCCCCGGCCATCCGCTGCACCCGCGCCGTGTACTCGCGGTACTCGGGGAGGTCATGCCGGGACGGGTAGGCGAACGCCAGATGGGTCACCTGGCCGCGCCATTCGGGGTGGGTGATCAGCAGCTCGCGGTACGCGGCCAGGCCGCGGACGTTGTTCTTGGACAGCTCGGTGCGGTCCACCCGGACGATGAGACGCTGGCCCGCGGTGATGGCGGTGAGCGCCGAGACCTGTCCCTGGACGTCCGGGGCCACGGCCCGCTGCCGCAGTTCGTCCGCGTCGACGCCGAGCGGGTGCACGGCGACCGAGGTCAGCTTGCCCTTATACCGGACGGTCCCGGCCGCCTCGTCCACCGACGCGTCCAGGAACTCGGCACAGCAGCTCAGGAACGCGTCCGCCCAGCGCTGGCAGAGGAAGCCGGCGTGATCCGCGCCCAGGATCCCGTCCAGCACCTCGCGGCCCACCTCGTCCGGCAGCAGCCGGTAGTAGTCCGGGGGCGCCCACGGGGTGTGCGAGAAATGCGCGATCCTGACGTCCGGGCGCTGCTCGGCGAGCATCCGCGGGACCAGCGGCAGGTGATAGTCCTGGATCATCGCCCTAACCTGGCCAACGCTGACCGGGCCGCGGTCCGCGCCCGTCCCGGCCCCTTCTGCCAGCGCCTCCGCAAACGCGGCGTTGTAGGTACGGAACGACTCCCACTCGCGACGGAATGCGAGACCGAAGCCGGGCTGGTTGGGCGTGTCGAACAGCATGTGGTGCACGAACCAGAGCGTGGAGTTGGCCACCGAGTTGTAGGCCCTATGGAACGTGGCCGCGGGGATGTCCAGAATCCGGACCACGGTCTTACCCGGAGTGAGCTCGGCGTCGATGTGCCCGTCCGGGGCGGCCCGGGCCGCGGCCCGGTCGGCGTCGCTCAGCGCCGCGCACACCCACAGCACGTCCGCCTGGTCCTTGACCGAGGACAGTCCGGAGACCAGGCCGCCGGCGCCCCGCCGGGCCACCAGCGAGCCGTCGTCGCCAACGGCGAACGAGACCGGTCCCCGGTTGGAGGCGATGAGCACCCGGCCGGGGCTCGGCTGACCGCCGCTTCGGTCCATGCACGCGAGGCTAGCGGGATCAGCCTGGGAGCAGCGCCACGGGATCGGTTAGAGTGTCGGGTACAACTTCATAACGCTCATCCAGAGGGGTGGAGGGATACGGCCCGGTGAAGCCCCGGCAACCATCACGTGAGGTGTGCCCGCGAGGCCATTCCCGTGACAGGTGCCAAGTCCGGCCCTCGGCCATCCGGCCGCTGGGGCAGATGAGGAGAAAGGCCTCGCCACGTGAGCACATCACTCGCCAGTACCCCCGCTTCGCCCGCGCCTTCCCGGTTCGGCTACGCCACCGGCCTGAGCTGCCGGGAATGCGGGCAGACTTACCCGCTGGGCTCCACCCACGCCTGCGCCGAATGCTTCGGCCCGCTCGAGGTCCGCTACGACTACCCGAAGCTGGACCGCGCCGCCATCGAGGCGGGCCCGGCCAGCATCTGGCGGTACGCCAGCCTGCTGCCGGTGCCCCCGGACGTGGCCACCACGCCCAACACCGAGCCAGGCTGGACCCGCCTGGTGCACGCCCAGCAGCTGGGCCGCGAGCTCGGGCTGCGCAGCCTGTGGGTGAAGGACGAGCGGGCCAACCCCACCCACTCTTTCAAGGACCGCGTGGTGGCGGTCGCGCTGGCGGCCGCGGTGGAACTGGGCTTCAAGGTGCTCGCCTGCCCGTCCACGGGCAACCTCGCGAACGCGGTCGCGGCCGCGGCGGCCCGGGCGGGCATCCGCTCGGTGGTGCTCATCCCGTCCGACCTTGAGCCGCAGAAGATCATCGCCACCGGCGTCTACGGCGGCACTATGGTCCCGGTGGAGGGCAGCTACGACGATGTGAACCGGCTGGCTTCCGAGCTGGCCGACGACCGCGAGGACTGGGCGTTCGTCAACGTCAACGTCCGGCCCTACTACGCGGAGGGCTCCAAGACCATCGGGTTCGAGATCGCCGAGCAGCTCGGCTGGCGGCTGCCCGAGCAGATCGTCGTGCCGGTCGCCTCCGGCGCCCAGCTCGTGAAGATCGACAAGGCGTTCCGCGAGCTGGTCAGCCTCGGCCTGGTCGAGGACACCCCGTACAAGGTGTTCGGCGCGCAGGCCACCGGCTGCTCGCCGGTGGCGGAGGCGTTCCGGCAGGGGCACGACGTGGTCCAGCCGGTCCGCCCGGCCACCATCGCCAAATCGCTGGCCATCGGGAACCCCGCCGACGGGCCCTACGTGCTCGACGTGGTCCGCCGCACCGGCGGCGTGGTGGCCGACGTGGACGACGACGCGGTGGTGTCGGCCATGCGGCTGCTGGCCGCGACCGAGGGCATCTTCGGCGAGACGGCCGGCGGGGTTACCCTGGGCGTGCTGCGCAGCCTGCTGGCCTCGGGCCAGCTGGACCCGGACGCTGAGACAGTGATTATCAACTCCGGTGACGGCCTCAAGACGCTGGACGCCGTGGCCGGCGGGCTGAACACCTCGCCGGCCATCCGCCCCACCCTGGACGCGTTCCTGGCCTTCGAGGCCTCGCAGGGCGGCCCCGGCGGCGATCAGCCGCTCTGAGAACGGCGGCTTGAACCGGCGGCTCTGATCCGGCCGCGATCACCCGGCCTTGGAGCAGGCCGCGACCACCCGGCACTATAGGACCCGTTCACCCCCGTTGAGCTGGTCTCACGCTCTCTGGAAAGGCAGGTCCTAGCATGACCGTGTCCGTCCGTATCCCCACCATCTTGCGCACCTTCACCGGCGGCGCGGCGGAGGTCGCCACCGACTCGGGCACCTTGCGCGAGGTCATCGCCGGCCTGGACGCCAGCTATCCGGGCATCCGGGGCCGGATCGTGGATGACGCCGGCCAGCTCCGCCGGTTCGTGAACGTGTACGTGGGCGAGGAAGACGTCCGGTTCGCGCAGGGGCTCGACACGCCGGTTCCGGCCGGTTCGCACGTGTCCGTGATTCCTGCCGTCGCGGGAGGATGACCCGGCGCTGTCCCGCGCCGTCTTTTTCCGCTCAGGACCCGCGTGAGCGTCCATGCGCCCTGGCCAGACGCGGAAACCGGCGCGGCCGCGTTCGGGGAGTTAGAGGTCCCGAACGCCCACCGCACGGGGTAAGGTCGTGTCCGGTCGCTGTCGGTCAGGGGCGAACGGTAAGCCCGGCTTGCCCGCGCCTAACCCGCGCCGCGACCGACGGGTTCCCCAAAGGCAAGGGGGGAACCCGAGGCCCGAGCGGAGTTAGGGAGTTGTTGGGTAATGGCTCAGGGCACCGTCAAGTGGTTCAACGCGGACAAGGGCTACGGCTTCATCGCGGTCGACGGTGGCAGGGAC
>JAOPYP010000096.1 GCA_025964635.1 Actinomycetes bacterium
CGGTGCTGCTCGCGGTGGGCGGGTACCGCTACGGCGGCAAGGACTTCAGCCGGGACGAGGCCGTGAGCCAGATCGTCGCCAGGCTGCCCGGGCTGGCTGCCCTGATCACGGTGGACGGGCCGGACGCGGCGGCCGGGCCGGGCCCGGCCACCCGGGCCGCGGCCGACGCGGCGGGGGTACGCACGTTCAGCTTTGCCGACCTCCCGGCCGCGGCCGGCGATGGCCAGCCGGAATTCGTGGAGGTCCCGTTCGACCACCCCCTGTGGGTGCTGTACTCGTCCGGGACCACCGGGCTGCCCAAGGCGATCATGCATGGTCACGGCGGCATCGTCCTCGAGCACCTCAAGGCCCTGGGCCTGCAGCAGGATCTCGGTCCCGGCGACGTGTTCTTCTGGTACACCACCACCGGCTGGATGATGTGGAACTACCTGGCCGGCGGGCTGCTGGCCGGGGTGACCGTGGTGCTCTACGACGGCAGCGCCACCTACCCGGGCACCGACGCGCTCTGGCGGCTCGCCGCGCAGACCGGGGTGACCTACTTCGGAACCGGCGCACCGTACCTGCTGACCTGCGCCAAAGCCGGGCTGGCCCCGGGCCGCGACCTGGACCTCGCCGCGCTGCGCGGCATCGGGTCCACCGGATCCCCGCTTCCGCCCGAGGGCTTCCACTGGGTCTACCGGGACGTCAGCGAGGACGCGCAGCTCGGCTCGTTCTCCGGCGGCACCGACGTGTGCACCGGGTTTGTCGGACCGAGCCCGCTGCTGCCGGTGCGGGCCGGCCTGATCGCCGGCCGGTGCCTGGGGGCCAAGGTAGAAGCCTTCGACGCCGCCGGGAAGCCGGTCACGGGGGAGGTCGGCGAACTCGTCATCACCGCACCGATGCCGTCCATGCCGGTCGGCTTCTGGAACGACCCGGGCGGCGAGAAATACCAGGCCAGCTACTTCGCCGCTTATCCTGGGGTATGGCGGCACGGCGACTGGATCACCCTGCTGCCGGACGGCGAATGCGTGATCTACGGACGCTCGGACGCCACCTTGAACCGGGGTGGCGTGCGGATGGGCACCAGCGAGTTCTACCGGGTGGTGGAGCGGCTGCCCGAGGTCAGCGACAGCCTGGTGGTGGATACCGGCCAGCTGGGCCGCCCGGGGCGGCTGGTGCTGTACGTGGTGCTCGCCGAGGGGCGCGACCTCGACGACGACCTGATCGGCCAGCTCCGCGGGGCACTGCGCAGCGAGCTGTCCCCCCGCCACGTGCCCGACGAGATCCACCAGGTGCCCGGGATCCCGCGGACGCTGTCGGGGAAGAAACTGGAAGTTCCGGTGCGCAAGATCCTGCTCGGCACGCCGGTCGCGGAGGCGGCCGACCCGGATGCGCTGGCGAATCCCGAGGTGCTCGGGCTTTTCGCGCCGCAGGATGGGCTCCGCGTAGAGTCGGAGCCTGGCGATGCGCAACGATCAACGGTGATTGAGGGAAACGCGTGACAACACCACAATGGCGTGGTGCGACGCCGGTGAGTGATGGCTCACCCGCGGACAGGGAAACCCTGCTGGCCGAGGCGGCCAAGGCGGTCAGCGCCGAGGAACTGGCTGGCCTCCAGGTTGGCGACCTGCTTTGCTATCTCCGGGACTACTACCGGCACGTCCCGGTCGAGGACCTGGCCGCGGCCGGCCCAGGCCCCGTCGCCGCGGCCGCGCTGGAGCAGGCCCGGCTGGCCGCGCACCGGCCCCAGGGCCGGGCCCTGGTCCGGGTGCGGCCGGCCGGCTCGCCCGGCGCCTTCGACCCGTCCCGCCGGGTGGTCGACATCATCACCGACGACATGCCGTTCCTGGTCGATTCGGTGACCATGGAACTGTCCCGCCACGGCCTGGACAGCGACCACATCCTGCATCCGCAGCTGCTGGTCCGCCGGGACGTGGCCGGGACACTGCACGATGTGTGCGGGACGCTCGTGAGCCGGGGTGGCGGCCATGACGAGATCGCCGAATCCTGGACGCACATCGAGATCAGCGGGTCGGCCGCCGACGGCACGAGCGCGCACGGCGCAGCCGCCCGCAGCTCAGGCGCGCGCAACTCGGCCGCCGAGCTCGAGCAGGACCTGCACCGGGTGCTGCACGACGTCCGGGTCGCGGTCGAGGACTACCCGCGGATGCAGGCCAAGGCGACCTGGCTGGCTGACCGGCTGGCCGCGGAAGGCGCCGGGGCCCCGACCGAGACCGTGGCCCTGCTCCGCTGGCTGGCCGACAACCACTTCACGTTCCTCGGCTACCGGGAGTACGACCTGGTGGACGGGCCAGATGGGATGGCGCTGCTCGCGCTGCCCGGCACCGGCCTGGGGATCCTGCGGCACGACAAGCGGGGCTCCACCTCCTTCGCCGCGCTGCCGCCCGAGGTGCGGGCCCGGGCCCGGGACCGGCAGCGCCTCATCCTGACCAAGGCGAACTCCCGGTCCACCGTGCACCGGCCCAATTACCTGGACTACATCGCGGTCAAGCGGGTCAACGACGCGGGCGAGGTGATCGGCGAGCACCGCTTCCTCGGGCTGTTCACGCACGCCGCGTACCACGAGAGCATCACCCGCGTCCCGGTGCTGCGGCGCAAGCTGGCCAGCGTGCTGGAGGCGGCCGGGATGACCCCGGACAGCCACGACGGCCAGGACCTGACCGAGATCCTGGAGGGGTACCCGCGCGAGGAGCTCTTCCAGATCTCCGTGCCCGAGCTGACCCCGATCGCGCTGGGCGTGCTCGCCCTGCGGGAACGCCGGCAGACCCGCCTGTTCCTGCGCCGGGACATCTACGGCCGGTACATGTCCTGCCTGGTGTACCTGCCGCGGGACCGCTACACCACCGCGGTGCGGCTGCGCGCCCAGGAGATCCTGCGTGAGGCGTTCCAGGGCGCGGCCGTGGAATACAGCGCGACCGTCGGCGACTCCGCATTGGCCCGGCTGCACGTGGTGGTGCGGGCCGAGCGTGGCCATCGGCTGCCGCAGGTGGACACCGCGGAACTCGAGGCCAAGCTGGCCGCGGCGGTGCGCTCCTGGGATGAGGACCTCGCCGCCGAGGCACTGGCCCGGCTGGGCGAGGCAGAGGCCGGGGAACTGCTCGCCCGCTGGGCGGACGCCATCCCGGAGACCTACAAGGCCGACGTGCCCGCGGCCTACGCGGTGATCGACCTGACCCGCGTGCGCGGCATGCTGGAGTCCGGCACGCCGGTGGCCTTCGACCTGTGGGAGGCGGACGGATTTTCCGGCGGGAAACCCGCGGAAGACACGGGGCCGCCGGGCGCGGACGACCGGCCGCGCGCCTGGCGGCTGACGATCTACCGGACCGGATCGCCGATCACCCTCACCGATGTGCTGCCGCGGCTGCACCACCTGGGGGTCGAGGTGGTGGACGAGCACCCGTACGAGTTCTCCGGCCGCGGGCTCTCCACCCCCTTCTGGATCTACGACTTCGGCCTGCGGCCCCGCAGCCCCCGGCCTGACTCAGCCGCGCGCGCGGCCGCCGCGCGGGCCGCGGCACCGGCCGAGAT
>JAOPYP010000148.1 GCA_025964635.1 Actinomycetes bacterium
GGCCGGAGCCCAGGACTCCGGGCGATGCGGTGACGGAGCCGATCCCCGTAATCTCCGTAGCTGCTGACCGCGCTACGGTGGACCCGGCCGTAAACGAGGTTTCGGCCCCACTCGAGGACTCCGCGCCAGCCGAGCCCGAGGCAGCGGCGGCGCCCGCTAAGATCCAGGCTGACCAGGCGTCCGCAGAGCCCAGGGCAACGGTGGCCCGGCCACAGCCCAGGCCGGCTGCCTCCACGCACGCCCGGACGGCACCCCGGGTCCAGCGGGCCGGTGCCGGGGCTGGAAAACCTCCCCAACGGCCGGCCCGGGCCAGCCGCAGCTACCAGATGGCCGGCGTCCTGATCGCGGCCGCAATCGTCGGGGCCGTGGCGCTGGGCTTCGCCGTTTTCCACCACACCGGGGGGAACAGCGCCACGGGGAGCAGCGCCGGGCGTGCCACCCCCGGGCGGACCGCCGCCGGAAGCGCACGTCCCGCCGGTCCCGCCGTGCTCAGCCGCCATGCGGCGGCCTGGGTCGCTGCTCAGGTCGGCACGGCCACCATCTCCTGTGATCCCGCGATGTGCCAGGCACTGAAGTCGCGCGGCATGCCGGATGGCCAGCTGCGTGAGCTGAGGCGGGGCACAACCGACCCACTCGGCTCTGCCGTCATTGTGGCCACGCCGGTGCTCCGGAGCCAGGTCGGCAGCCGGCTCAGCTCCGTCTACGCCCCCGGGCTCCTCGCGCGCTTCGGTTCCGGAAGCCAGCAGGTCCAGGTCCGTGCCGTCGCTCCGCACGGAGCCGCCGCATACATGTCCCTGGCCAAAGCGGACCTGGCGGCCCGGAAGATGTCCGGCACCCAACTTGCGCAGAGCCCCCGGATCGTGATTCCCGCTGCGGCCAGGAGGCAACTTGCCGGCGGAGAGGTCGACTCACGCCTGATGACGGTCCTCACCGGCTTGGCGGCCAGCTACCCCGTCCACATCGTGGCGTTCGGTGACTCCGGGCCGGTCACCGACGTGGCCCCGTTCCGGTCCGCGGAGCTGGCGGGAAGCAACCTGAAGGCCATGCGGGCCATTCTTGGCGCGCAGCAGTCACCCTTCCGGGTCGCGCACGCGACTTTCCTCCGGCTCCGTGCGGGCCAGACCGTCCTGCGCATCGATTTCACCGCGCCAAGTACCTTCGGGCTCCTTGGGTCGGGCAACACCGGTTAGCCCGGATGGGAGCCGCGGGGGAGGGCCGGCGAGCGGGCAGATCACGGACGCGCGGGAGCCGGCGGTAGTGTCGCGGCCATGCGGAGCTACCCGACATGAGCCCCCGGCGCGTCCGCCGGCGGCCGGACCCCGCCCCGCCGCCGTCCGGGCCCGAGCAGATCGAGTCATGGCCGGACGGGGACTGGGTGATCCGGCTGGTCCCCGGGGCCGTCTCGGTCAAGGCGTACCGCTGCCCGGGATGTGACCAGGAAATCCCGGCCGGTATGCCGCATCTGGTCGCCTGGCCTAGCCTTAATCCCGGGCCTGCCGAGCGCCGGCACTGGCACCGGCCTTGCTGGCACCGCCGCATGCAGCGCCGGCCCGGGCGCCGTGTCGGCCGATGAGCACCCTAGCCGCCGAAACACGGGGACCATGATGAGCGAGATCAGGGCCACTACCGTCCTGCCCGCCCGGCGTGAGCCGGTGACCCTGCACACCGACGACGGACTCGACCTGGTCGGCGAGCTGGCGCTGCCCGCCAGCCGGGACCCGGTGGCCACGCTCGTCTGCCTGCACCCGCTGCCCACCTACGGCGGCATGATGGACAGCCATATCCTGCGCAAAGCTTCCTACCGGCTGCCCGCGCTGGCCGACCTGGCCGTGCTGCGTTTCAATACCCGGGGCACGTCCTCGGACCGTGGCCGCAGCCAGGGCGAATTCGGTGACGGCGAAACCGAGCGGTACGACGTGGCTGCGGCCGTCAGCTGGGCTACCGCGGCCGGGCTGCCCCGGCTGTGGCTGGTGGGCTGGTCGTTCGGCACCGAGCTGGCGCTGAAGTGGGGCGCGGATACGGCCGTCGAGGGGGCGATCCTGCTATCTCCCGCGCTGCACCGGGCGGGCGACGCGGACCTGGACGCCTGGGCCGCGGCGGGCAAGCCCCTGCTGGTGCTGGTCCCGGAGCTGGATGACTACCTGCGGCCGGACGAGGCGCGGCAGCGGTTCGCCCGGGTTCCGCAGGCCGAGCTGATCGCGGTGGACCGGGCCAAGCACCTGTGGGTGGGCGAGCCCTACGTCCGTATCGTGCTGAACGAGATCGTGCGCCGGGTGAACCCCGCCGCCGCGCCGCTACCCACCGAGTGGAAGGACTGAGCGTGCCGCTCTTCGACCTGACGGGCAAGAAGGCTTTCATCACCGGGGCCTCGCGGGGGATAGGGCAGGCGATCGCGGTCGCCCTGGCCGGGGCCGGGGCGGACCTGGCCCTGGTGGCCCGGAGCGAGGACGGGCTGGCCGAGACCGCTGCCCAGGTCACCACGCTGGGCCGCAAGGCGTTCGTCATTCCGGCCGACGTCACGCGGCAGGAGTCGGTGGCCGCCGCGGTCGCCCAGGCGATCGACCAGCTGGGCTATCTGGACATCGTGGTGAACAACGCGGGCGGGTCCAGATTCATGGTGCCGTTCCTGGACCTCCGGCTGTCCGGCTGGGACAAGCTGATCCGGCTGAACCTCGACTCGGCCATGTACGTGTGCCATGCGGCCGGCCCGCACCTGGTGGAACGGGGCAGCGGCTCGGTCATCAACATTGCGTCGGTGGCCGGGGTGAGCGCGGCGCCCTTCCTGGCCCCCTACGGCGCGGCCAAGGCGGGCCTGATCTCGCTGACCAAGTCGCTGGCGGTCGAGTGGGGGACGCTCGGCGTCCGGGTCAACGCGCTGTGCCCGGGCTGGACCGCGACCGACCTGAACCGCAACCTCTGGGAGGACGAGACGGCCGGGCCCGCCACGGTCGCGACCGTGCCGATGCGCCGGTGGGCCCGCCCCGAGGAAATGTCCGGCCCCGCGATCTTCCTGGCCAGCGAAGCATCGTCGTACATGACCGGCCAGGTGCTGCTGATCGACGGCGGCCAGACCGCGATCAGCTGACCGCCGTCCCCGGCTGCGCGCGGGCGCCCAGCCGGGGATAAAGCCGTTATATAACGAGCGGTGGCCGGTGCCTCAGCACCG
>JAOPYP010000167.1 GCA_025964635.1 Actinomycetes bacterium
GACGGCCTCGCCCGCGAGGGCCGGCTGCGAAGGGTGAACGGTCACGTCACCGTGACCGCTGACCGGTGATCCCCGCCTCTCAGCCCAAGCACTCGCCGGAGCACCGTGGCCTGGCACCCGGCCTGAGCGACACCCGGCATGCGCGCCTCCATCGACGACGCTTGCGTCGCCGGGATCGCGGCCCCTACCCCGGCGGGCGGCTCAGCCAACCCGGGGACGATGTCTCATTCGCACGCCTCTTTCGCCGCCCTGGAAGCGGGAAGACATTCCTGCTCGAGGCCCTCGGCCAGCAAGCCGCCGGGGCCGGGCTGAAGGGCCTCTACCGCCTGGCCCCGGACCTCCGGCGACTCTGTCCGGCTGTCCCAGGCACTCGCCGGGCAGGGGGTGACACCACTGACCTGACCACCAGGCCGGCGGTGGCCACCACTGGGCAGATCCCATGGCCACCACCGGACACAACCCGTGACCGTCACCGGGCAGGTTTCACGACCGCCCCAGGGCAGATCTCAATGGCCCTGACAATCGGCCGCGGCGACCCCCGCGGGCGTGCTCACCGCTATCCACGAGTTTGACCGTCTGGGCAGAGATCCGTTTCTGCGCCCGACTCGCTTTGGTCGCGCCAAGACGACTACCTGGTGTGCCGTCTGCGACACCGAGGACCAGGTCGTGACCTGGTCTTAAGCCTGCTGCTGCATCCGGGGCAGCCGTCCGATGACTTCGGACCCGATCCTCAGGCCCTCGTCCGCCGCGACAGCGGGGTGGACATCTATGTCGAACACGTCACTCCACTCCAACTCGAATTCCAGCACCTGTTCGAAGGTGTCGGCGGAGAAGATGCTGACGACTTGCGCCGCCGAGGCTACAGGCCAGTACTCGGCAATCATCCGGATGCCCTTGGGGTACTGCCACGCGGCCCGGCGCATCAGCGCCCCGTCTCGTTCCGTGGCCGATACAGTGGAACGGAACTTCAGCAGTGCTACGTAATCCACAATGATCCCCCCTGTTCTAACTGATCCCCATCAGTCCCCAGGCTGAGTATCAGAGACACCGGCGATACACCAACGGCCCTCACAAGCCAGCCTCGGGCGTGGTTCAGCCCATCACACCCTGGATCAAGCGTCAACGACGACGGCGGCCTAGCCTGCCCGGATGATGTCAACGCCATCACGCTTCGGCCAGAGCGGGCATCACATGTGACGCGTCGTGGGCGTGCCCTGGACGCTGGGCTTCCGCGATTCAACGATGGATCGCCGGGAGGATCGGAGCCTTCTGCGCGGCGCAGTTCCGCTGCCTGGTTGCGACCTTCAGCTGCGCGGCCAGGGTCGGGCTTGGAGCGCGCCAACGCCGCCGCGGCCGGGGGGCACGGTTACCAGGCCGAGATACCCGCCAGACCCGCCGGCTGCACAGTGCACTCACCGCAAGGAGCCGGATCGCTCAAGCCAAGGTGCCGAACCGCGACCTCCTCCGGCTGCGGATGGGATTCACGTGAACCGCGCCTGCCCAGGCACGGGCCAGTTCGGCAGCTATAACGAGGGTCGGACTCGCCGACCTCACAATCTAGGGCGGCGACGCGTTCCGCGTCGAAGCCGAACTCGCCCCGCCGAGGTGTCAGAAGGTCCATCGGGTGGCGCCGCCGGGCTCCTTGGTGGCGACCGCGTAGGCATCCTCGGGCATGAACTCGTAGACGTGCCATGGCGGCGGGCCGGCGCTGGGGGCGCTGTAGTCGTGGGTGAAGCCGCCGTCGGCCACGGTCGGCGCCCAGCCGCCCGCGGCGAACACCCCGGCGAGGCGCTGCAGGCGCGCCTCGTCGGTGACCCGGGCGGCGCGGCCCTCGAGCGCCACGTCGTAGCCGTGGATGGCGACGCCAAAGGCGCAGCGCGGGTCACGCTCGATGTTCCGGATCTTGCGCGATCGCGGACCGCCGGAGAAGTAGTAGCGGCCGTCGACCCAGAAGGCGCCGACGGCGGTCATGTGGGGCCGGCCGTCGGCGTCAGTCGTCGACAACCAGAAGGTGTGGTGGCCGGGTCCGCCGGTGCCGGGTTCCTGGGTCAGGTTGGTCTCGAGCGTCCGGCGCACATCGGTCCAGTCGAGTGGGGCCAGGCCGTAGAGGTCGGCGAGGTTCTTCGCTTGGGGTTTGGGAGCAGCCATGTCAGTACCGACGGCCGGCGGCGGCAGTACTCACCGGCCAGAGCACCGGGAACGTGAAGTCGGCGAGGCCGCGGAGGTACGTGCTGCGGAACACGCGCTCAGGCGGGCCCGGGAGGTACATGGCCCAATGGACCGGTAAGGAACCGTCGCGGTACGCCACTAGCAGCGCGACGTCGTCGTCGGGCGCGTGGCCGACAAACCTGATGAGCTCGTCGCCGAGCCTGTCGGCGAGGGTGGCAGGGTCGGGCGGGGCCCGCATGGCGGCGCAGTCGGCGAGTGGGAAGAACTCGCCGGCCCTGTTCCGTGCCTCGCTCGCTCCGTCTGTGTAGAACAGGAGCGCGTCGCCCGGCTCAAACGGGATAGTGACCGGGATGCGCGGCACATCGGCCAGGTGGCTCAGGCCGAGGGGCAGGCTGCCCTCCTCCGGGCCGACAAACCGGGGAGGCCTTGTGCCGAGGAGCAGAGGTTCGGGATGGCCGCAGCTGAGCAGCTCGATGTTGGTACCGTCGGCGCTGACCTCGGCGAGGATAGCGGTGACGAACTGCTCATCGCTCAGCTGGCGGGCTAGGCTCCCCTCAATGCGGGAGACAATCGCGGCCAGGCTTTCCTCCCCGTAGGCAACCTCGCGGAACGCGCCCAGGACCGCCGCCGCCGGCTGCACCGCTGGCAGGCCCTTGCCCTCCACGTCGCCTATCAGCAGCCGCACGCAGTCCGGAGTGGTCACTACCTCGTAAAGGTCGCCGCCGACGCGTGCCCCTGAAGCGGCCGACAGGTAACGCGCCGCGAGCCTGACCGGGCCGGCCCGGCGCGGCACCGTCGGCAGCAGCACTTCCTGGGCGGCTTCCGCGATCAGCCGGACCTGCGCCAGTTCACGGTCCCGGCAGCCGCGGTCCCGGCTGGCCAGCGCACCGGCCACCGTGACACCGGCAACGGCCAGGAACGCAGCCTCGGTCATGCGGGGACTGGCACCGGGCAGCATGTCAGCCGCGCACAGCAGGCACGTCGCCAGGGCCACCGTACCCGCGGCCAGGGTGTAGAGCGGGCCGCCGATCGCTGCCGCGACGGGCGGGCCTACGGCGAGCAGCTGCAGCAGGCCCCATCCCGGACCGATCACCGTCCGGGAGACGCCGATCAGCACGATGATCGCGAACGGTAGCGCGGGCAGCATCAGGCCCGCTCTAGAACGGATAGCCAGATCTAGGCGGGTGGTTCGTACACCCGAGGGTGGGGGTGGCTTGGCCATGCCAGCACTTTGCGGGGGGGTGGGCATGTTCGCGTCTGTGGGACCCCTAGCCGGCACCCCGGCCTGATCCGCTGGGGTGGCCGGGCCGGAGGGCCGGTTTACGATGACGGGAACCGCCGCCAGCGCACACCACCGATACCCCCGTCCGCCTCACCGCGCGGGAGACCCAGATCGGCCGGCTGGCCGGCGACGGCCCGTCCAACCCCGAGATCGCTGCCCAGCTCTTCATGAGCCCGCGCACAGTCGAGTCCCTCCCGGCGCCTCCCGCGCTACAGCAGGACGCGCCCTGCCCGACAGGCGCCGCACCTGGGGGACGTCGCTGGGGAACCCGGGCTGGAAGCCAGGGCGCCGGCTAGGCATCCCACAGACGCGAAGACGCTCGTCGCTGGCGGAGGGTTCTGACATACGGAATCCACCCGGACCCGGGCTCGTACCCCGGGCGCAGCGATCACTCGCTCGTCCGGCACCATTCACACGGAGGCTGCGATGAAGTTCCTGTTCAGCCGCCCTTGCGTGGCTCACGGACGCGCGGCGCGCCGGCTCCGCCGACGTAATAGCCACCCGGTTGCCCGGCGGACGCCTGATGTCTGCTAACCGGCCGGTCTGGGAACACGACTCCCGCGAATCTGCGTTGCCGAGGCGAACGGCGACGCTGGACTCGGACGCTGCGTTCCGCGGACTGTATGTCGCGCACGGGCCCGCCCTGCTTCGACTGACCACCGCGCTCACTGGTGGCGATCGCGGCCGCGCCGAGGACCTCGTTCAGGAAACCATGCTGCGGGCCTGGACCCATCGCAGCAATTTGAGTCTCCAGCACCGCTCCCCCCGAGCCTGGCTGATGACGATCGCCCGGCGGCAGGCTATCGACGCGCACCGTGCCCGGCGCGCCCGGCCGCAAGAAACCGGGCTGAACGAGGACGTTGCGCTCACCGGCGGCCTGGGGGCCGATGCCACCATCGACACCGTTGGCGTCCGCGCCGCCGTCGCCGCCCTGCCCGGCCCCCAGCGCCAGGTACTGGCCGAAATCTATTACCGCGACCGGTCGGTGGGTGAAACGGCGCGCATTCTGCAGATCCCGCCCGGCACGGTCAGATCACGCACCTTCTATGGGTTGCGCGCACTGCGCCGCGCCCTGGTGGCCCGCGATGCAGTGGCCTAGCCCCCGGCAGCCGCGTCGTTGCCGTCCAGGCGTGCTGCCGGCACAAACCCCCACCCACCTGGCCAAGGGGACGGGCGAAGCGAAATGGGAAAGATTATGGACGTCAGCCCTGAGGCCATGGGCGGACGCCCAGGCTCGCGATCTAGCACGTTCCTGATTGCCTCAGGCAAGTCCAGCCTGCCATCTCGGCGGAGACTGGCTGGATATGCCCTGGCCGTGGCGCTGGCGCCATTGCTGACGCTCGTGCTCGTCATCCTGCGCGGCCAACTGAACCTGACGACGGATGTGCTCGCCTTCCTGGTTGCGGTGACCGCGGTGGCGCTGCTCGGCGGTCTCGGGCCGGCCGTGCTCGAGGCGATCGCCGGGTCGCTGCTGCTGAACTTTTACTTCACCCCGCCGATGCACAGATTCGCGATCGCCGAGGCCAACACCGCAGCGGCACTGGTCACCTTCATCGTTGTGGCTGTAGTGGTCAGCCTCCTGGGGGACAGAGAAGCACGCCGCACCAGGCAGGCCGCCGCAGCGATCGCGGCGGCCGAGGCGGCCCGGCCCATCGCGGAGGCCGACCGGACACGGGCGGCGTTGCTAGCGACGGTCAGCCACGACCTGCGGACGCCCCTGGCCGCAGCGAAGGTCGCGATCCGCTGCCTGCGTTCCCGTGACATCCAGCTCACAGCGGCGGACCACGGCGACCTGCTGGCCACCACCGACGAATCCCTCGACCAGCTCACGCATCTGGTCGCCAGCCTGCTGGATATGAGCCGGCTGCAGGCCGGGGCGATGCCCGTATTCCCCCGCCCGGCCAATCTCGAGGAGATTATCGCGCGCTCGCTCAGGGACATCGGGCCTCAGGCACGAGCGGTCAAGCTGAGCATTTCACCCGACCTGCCCCAGGTCATGGCCGATCCTCCAATCATGGAACGGGTCATAGCGAACGTGACGGCTAACGCACTGCGTTTCTCTCCCGACCGATCGCCGGTACTCCTGGTAGCCACCGCCCGCGGCGAGAGGATCGAACTGCGCGTCGTCGACCGCGGGCCGGGCGTCCCCCTGGGCGATCGGGACCGGATGTTCTCACCTTTCCAGCGGCTTGACGACACCGGCACCACCAGCGGCGTCGGACTCGGGCTCGCGGTGTCCCGCAGTCTGACCGAGGCTATGCGCGGCACGCTGGAACCGGAGGAGACTCCGGGTGGCGGCCTGACCATGGCCATTTCGTTGCCCGCTCGACCCCGGCCAGCCCCGGCATACCCTGGTTCCCCTGGCGCGTGAGCGAGAGCGTGAAAGGATCCGACCGATCCGGCCATGACACCAAGCCGCGACTGCGACGATGCCCCCACACGTCACGCACTCAGCGACGGTCTCCGGGACGGGGCCGCAAAGCCGGGGCTGAACGTGGAAGGCGCTGGGCGGGTGCGGTGCGCGGAGGCCATGTCCGTGCCAGGCTCCGCTGCCATCAAAACACCGGCTCCGTACCAGCGCAGGCCTGGGACCAGGCCCACAAGCCGGGGTGGCAGCTAGGGATTCCACAGACGCGAACACGGCCACCCCAATGGCAGGGTTTCTGGCATGGGCAATCCGCCCGCACCCCACGGACACCGGGGAACGCCCGCCAGCTGAGGAGCCCCGTTATGCCGCTGGTCACTGTCAAGCTCGCCGAGGGGGCCTTCACCGAGAGGCAGAAGCACGACATGGCCGCCAGGCTCACCGACGTGATGGTCGCATTCGAGGGATCTGAGGCCTTCCGGGAGGTGGTCTGGGTGCTCATCGAGGAAGTCCCCCGCGATGGCTGGCATATCGGCGGTCAGCCCTTCTTCGGACCACCCACACTGATGAGCACCCTCGGACGCTCAAGAGCGGCGTATGAGGCGATCGACGGCATCCCGATCACCCGTGAGGACCTGGCCGCCCAGGCCCCTGCCCGCACCGATGACCGGGCGCGGCGCGGCGCAGGATGAAGATGCCGCCGTGTCGTCCACCCTCACCACGCCCTGGCCATGCTGCCTGGCTTCGACCTGAGAGGAGCTGACAGCGATGTTCGGAACATCCTGGCGTGTGGGAAGGATCGCTGGCATTGAGGTCCGCGTCGACAGCTCGTGGGTGGTGATCGCGCTGCTCATCACCTACAGCATGTACCTGCGCTTCTCCTTCCTGTACAAGGACCTGTCAACCGGGGCAGCGGCCGGGATCGCCCTCCTGGCGGCGGTACTTTTCTTCGGCTCGGTCCTCGTCCACGAGCTGGCCCACGCGCTGGTGTCCCGGGCCCGGGGGATCCGTGTTCAGGACATCACACTGTTCCTGTTCGGCGGGGCGACGCGGGCCAGAGTGGAGTCTCGCGGGCCGGGCGACGAGTTCCTGATCGCGGCGGTGGGACCGCTTACCAGCGGGGTCGTGGCGGGGCTGTTCTGGATTGTCGATGTCTTTGCCCGTGGCGCCCTGCCGCGACCGCTGATCGGGATGTTCGGCTACCTTGCGGTGGTCAATCTGCTGTTGGCTGCGTTCAACCTGGTCCCGGGATTCCCGCTGGACGGTGGGCGGCTGCTGCGTTCGGCCGTGTGGAGGGCCACGGGAAGCTTTCGCCGGGCCACCCGGATCGCGTCCCTGGCCGGTCAGGCGGTGGGATGGCTGCTGGTGGCTGGCGGCGTGGCCTTTTTGCTGGGTGGGAATCTCGTCGGGGGCATCTGGTTCGCGTTCATCGGGTGGTTCCTGGTCCAGGCCGCCCGGGCCTCGTACCAGGAACTCCAGGTCCAGCAGATCCTGCGAGGGGTTCAGGCGCATGACGTGATGGCCGGCAGCCTGGTGCGGATCCCCCCGGACCTCACCTTGCAGGACGCCGTGGACCGGTACTTCATGCGATATGACCACAGCGCGTTCCCAGTGGACGAGCAGGGGCGGACAATCGGCCTGCTGACCCTGCGGAAGGTTCGCCGGGTGCCGAGCGACGAATGGCCTACTAGCCGGGTGCGGGACCACATGATCCCGCTCGGCGACCAGGTCGTAGTGCCGCCGGATGCCCCCATGGATCAGGTCATGGCCAAGCTCGAGGACGGCGAGGCCGGACGGGTACTTGCCGCCGAAGATGGCGAGGTGGTGGGAATCATCACCCCATCGGATCTCACCCGGTGGCTGCACCGCTGGCGGACGCTCGACAGCAGGGCCCTTGACAGCAGGGCCCTTGACAGCAGGGCGCGCTGGGAGGACAGCCAGAGCCCGGGCAGGTAATACCCGAGGACGCCCGACGCGTTGCCCGGGATCATCCTGGTCAAGGCCGGAGGTGTCCTCGGTCCCCCCATCAGATGCCTGAAAAGGAGCGAGCACGTGGCTGTTTCCCGCACCACCGCGCCGGCGGATTCCGGGTCGGCCATCCGCGCCCTGGACAGGGCCTCCGCACGGCAACTGCATCTACCGGTTGCCGCGCCATTCACGGACCAAGCCTCCTGGGCCGGGCTCTTCATGCGCGCCCAGTGCGCTGACAGCAGCCTTGACCCCGACCAGTGGTTCCCGGTCAGTGCCGAGGCGGACCAGGCGCGCCATGAAGCGGCCGCTGCGATCGCCATCTGCACGACCTGCCTGGTACGCGTCCCATGCCTGGCGCTCTCGCTGCGGCACTGGGATATCGGCCAGCACGGCGTCTGGGGCGGCCTGGTCGCAGCCGAACGCGGGGCGTTGCGCCGCGGGCTGACGCGAACTTAGCGCACAGCCTCGTGAAATCTTGCCTCACGCTCTGCAGGGGCCGCCGCCAGCGCCAGCCATGACTGCCCACCAGCGCGTGTGTCCCGCCAAGGGAAGGAGGACAGCGATGACGGAGCCGAACGGTTTCTGGCCCGGCGGCACCCCGGCTGGCTTTGAGCGTGTCCATGCAGTTCGAAGCAGGCGGCCAGCCGGTCAGCGGGGCTAGTGGGCCGATCACCGAGCCGATCCTGGCCGGCTTCGCCGACCGGGGGCAGAACCCTTTCTACCAATATGGGGCCCGCGAGGGCGTGCCGCGCCTCCGGGACCTGCTAGACAGGCACGGCATCACGATGACCCCGTTCATGATCCGACGCCGCCCGCCGGCACCCGGAGGTGGCCGGGGAGATCGTGCGGCGCGGGCATGAAGCGGGTGCGCACGGCCGCAGCGCGTTCCTGCAGATGATCAAACGCCAGCCGCCCGCGACCGTCCCCCTACATGGTGCAGCTGAATGACATCGCCAGCTTCGGCTCCCCGGGCTTCGCACGCCTCCCGGGTTCGCGTCCCGGACCACACCGCCGCCTGGGTCAACCGCGGCCCAGCCCAGTCAGCGGCCTGTCGGGACGAAGCGTCTGAGGGGGACACGTGCACGTGCAGCCGGCGGAGCAGCAGAGTTGCCGATCCTGCGAGCGATCGCCTCGGCCGACCTCCACAACCTGGTCTTCCAGTGTGACTGCCGCATCATTCCAGCCATCGTGGGCGGATGGACGCCGTGACCGCACGGCTACCGGGCCCCGCACTTTCCCGCTCCCCCGGCGAGCCCGGAACCGCCCGGCCAGGGAAGCCTCCGTCCGGGTTAGCCTGCCCGGCCAGCCGGTTCTTTACGGCAACCCCGCGTCGCTCAGGGCGCCGGGATCATCGCGTGCCGGTGCAGGAAGTCAACCTCAACGCGCAGCGCATCGTCGAAGCTCTTGCCTCCCTGGTAGACGTCATAGTGGCCGCCGCGGCTGCGGTGTAGCTCGCCGCGCGGAGCTGTCTCAGCGACCCGCAGCGCCGGGCCGACCGGCGCCATCGTGTCGTGCTCGGCGACGATGAGCAGAAGGGGGCAGCGAATGGCGGCGGCACGCCGGGCCGGACGGCGCCAGGAGAAGCTGAGCAGCGACCGTGCGGCTGCCCGGTTGCGCCATACGGTCGAGTCTTGCGGCGTCATGAGTTCCTGCCCGAACCGGGCATCCTATGTGGAGCCGACCGCCAGCTCCCCAGGCGCGCCGGCGCCGGGCAGGTACCGCGGTGGCCGCCCGGCGAGCGAGCCGAGACGATCTTGCACGGCCAGGGCAAGCAGCCGCACCGAACGCGCCGGGCGGGCCATTATGGCGGCGGCGAGCCCGTCGACCAGCGGGGATTGGGCGATCGCGCCGGCCAGCCGGGCGTCGGAGGCAGCCAGCTCGACGATGTACATGCCGGCGAACGATGTGCCCCAGGCGAAGATCTGACCCACATCGATGCCGGGCTGAGCGGCCGCCCAGCCGATGACGATGCCATAGTCCTCGAGCTGGCGCGAGAAGCAGAGCTCTTCGCGGGGCTGGCCGCCTGAGCCGCCCCACTGCCGGTAGTCGAAGACGACCGCAGTGAAGCCCTCACGGCAGAACCGTTCCGCGAACGGGGCCAGCCCGCCGGCCTTGACGGCGCCGATGCCGTGAGCCATCACCACCGCTGGATGCGGCCCCTTCCCGTCCAGGAGGTACAGCCAGGCTTCCAGGTCGTCGCCGGAAGGCGTAGGGATCCGCACGGTAGTGCGGCCCGGCGCCGCCGCCTGGTCTTTCACATCCGTCATCGTGGACCGTTCCTTCCTGCCTCGGATGCCGGTGTCCGGGCGCGGGGATCGGGGCGAGGTACCATGCCACAACGATCCGCCGGGCCAAGCGGGTTCGGGTCTGCGCAATCCCTAGCCGGCACCCCAGTCAGGCAACCCCAGACCGCTGGGGTGTCCCGGACGAGGAGTCGGTCTTACGATGGCGGGGAGCCGCCCGAGGGGAGGGCGCCGCGTGATGCTACTGGGACGCAAACAGCAGTGCGGGGTCCTGGACGGGCTGCTCGCGGACGTCCGGGCGGGCAGCAGCCGGGCGCTGGCGGTGCGCGGCGAGCCGGGCATCGGCAAGACCGCGCTGCTGGCTTATGCGGCCAATACGGCGCCAGACTTCCAGGTGGCCCGGGCCGAGGGCGCTGAGGCGGAGATGGAGCTTCCGTTCGCGGCGCTGCACCAGCTGTGCGGGCGGATGCTGGATCGCCTGGACCGGCTGCCCGGCCCGCAGCGCGAGGCGCTCGGGGTCGCGTTCGGCCTGCGCACCGGCGGCCCGCCGGATCGTTTCCTGGTCGGCCTGGCGGTTTTGGGGCTGTTGTCCGACGTGGCCGCCAGCCAGCCGCTGCTGTGCCTGATCGACGATGCCCAGTGGCTTGACCAGACCTCGGCGCAGGCGCTGGCGTTCGTCGCCCGCCGGCTGGACGCCGAATCGGTCGCCATCCTGTTCGGCACCCGTGATCCCGGTCCGGTCGGCGGCCTCGATCCCCTCCCGGGAAGCGGCCCTGATCCCGGCCCGGGGAGCGCGCTGTCGGGGCTCCCGCAGCTGGTGCTGGAGGGATTGTCCGAGGCGGACGCGCGGGCGCTGCTGGCCTCGGTCCTGCCCGGACGGCTCGATGACCGGGTCCGTGACCGGATCATCGCCGAGTCCGGCGGCAACCCGCTGGCCCTGCTCGAGCTGCCCCGCGGAGTGAGCACGACGGAACTGGCCGGCGGGTTCGGCGTGACCAGCCTGCAGCCGGTGGCCAGCCGGATCGAGCAGAGTTTCCTGCGGCAGATCGCGCCGCTCCCGGAGGCGACCAGGCAGCTCCTCCTGCTGGCTGCGGCCGAGCCGACCGGCGACCCCGCGCTGCTGAGCCGGGCGGCCGGGTTCGTGGGCATCGGCGCCGGGGATGCCGCCACCCCGGCCGAGGCCGACGGGCTGCTCACCGTGGCCGGCCGGGTCACCTTCCGCCACCCGCTGGTCCGCTCGGCCATCTACCGGGCAGCGCCGACGGCCGACCGCCGCCGGGCCCACCTCGCCATCGCTGAGGCCACCGATCCGGCTACTGATCCCGACCGGCGGGCCTGGCACCGGGCCCAGGCAGCAGCTCAGCCCGACGAAGGCATCGCCGCCGAGCTGGAGCGATCCGCGGGCCGGGCCCAGGCGCGCGGCGGCCTGGCCGCGGCCGCCGCCTTCCTGGAGCGCTCGGCCGCGCTGACGCTCGACCCGGCCCGGCAAGCGGAGCGGGCGCTCGCCGCGGCGCAGGCCAAATACAAGGCCGGGGCGTTCGAGGCGGCGCTCGGACTGCTGGCCAGCGCAGCAGCGCGACCGCTGGATGAGTTCCAGCGGGCCCGGCTATGGCTGCTGCGCGGCCTGATCGCGTTCGCATCCAGCCGTGGAAATGACGCACCCCCGTTGCTGCTGAAGGCGGCCCGGCAGTTCGAGCCGCTCGATGTGCGGCTAGCCCGCGAGACCTACCTGGAGGCGCTGTCCGCCGCCCTGTTTACCGGACGCCTGGCCAGCGGCGGTGTGCGGCAAGTGGCCGAGGCCGCGCGGGCCGCCCCCCCGTCGCCGCAACCGCCGCGCGCACCCGATCTGTTGCTGGACGGCCTCGTGCTGGTGATCACGGAGGGCTACCCAGCGGGGGCGCCGATACTCAGGCAGGCGGTACGCGCCTTCCGCAGCGCGGATATCTCCGGGGAGGAGGGACTGCTATGGCTGTGGCAGGCCTGCCATGGCGCCGGGCTGTTGTGGGACTATCAGAGCTGGGACGTGCTGTCCGCCCGCCGGGCCAAGCTTGCCCGTGAGGCCGGCGCGCTCACTGCGTTCCCGCTCGCGTTCAGCACCCGCGCCGGGGTGCACCTGGCCGCCGGGGAGTTCACGATGGCAGCCTCGCTGGTGGCAGAGGTGGAGTCGGTCACCGAAGCCACGGGCAGCAGCATTGCCCCCTACGCAGCACTGGCTCTGGCCGCCTTTACGGGCCGGGAAGCTGAGGCTGCTGAGCTGATCGAGGCCAGCACGAAAGACGCGGAACGCCGGGGTGAGGGCGAGGGGCTGACCTTCGTCCACTGGGCGGCCGCGGTGCTGTGCAACGGCCTCGGCCACTATGCGGAGGCGCTGGCCGCCGCGCAGCAGGCGAGCGAGGACTCACCCGCGGATCTGTTCGCCGCCTGGGCGCTAGCCGAGCTCATCGAGGCGGCTACGCGAAACGGGGCACCCGAGCTCGCGGCAGGCGCCCTCCAGCGGCTCACGGTGACCGCCCGCGCCAGCGGAACTGACTGGGCGCTCGGCGTCGAGGCCCGTTCGCGCGCGCTGGTCAGCGAGGGCGAGAACACCGAATCCGGCTACCGTGAGGCGATCGACCGGCTCGGCCGCACACGCCTGCGCGTGGAGCTCGGGCGCGCCCATCTGCTGTACGGCGAGTGGCTCCGCCGCGCACACCGCCGCATCGACGCCCGCGAGCAGCTACGCGCCGCATATCAGATGTTCGCCGCTATGGGCGCCGACGGATTCGCTGAACGAGCCGCCCGCGAGCTGCGTGCCACCGGCGAGCGGGTACGCAACCGCACCACCGATCCACCCGGCCGACTCACCGCGCGGGAAACCCAGATCGCCCAGCTGGCCGGCGAAGGCCTGTCCAACCCCGAAATCGCCGCCCAGCTGTTCATGAGCCCGCGCACAGTCGAGTACCACCTGCACAAAGTCTTCACTAAGCTCGCCATCACCTCTCGCAACCAGATCCTTGGCGCCCTGGCGAGTAGCAGAAGCGGCGGATAGCGGGAAATCCCGTAGTCCTTCCTGAGTGGCGGAACCCGTCGAAAGGGGGCGTCGGGTGGCGCTATGGGGCCGCGGGCAGGTGGCCCTGGACGGGCTGCTCGCGGACGTCCGGGCGGGGCGCAGCCGGGCGCGGGTCGAGCAGAGTTTCCTGCGGCGGATCACGCCGCTCCCGGGAGTGACCCAGCGGCTGCTCCTTCTGGCCGCGGCCGAGCGAGACGGCAACTACCGCGGGCGGACACCCCGCTAACGCCGCCGGGTGGGCTTGTCCAGCCGCCCGTTGTGCAGCTCAGTGGTGAGGGTATGGATCTGACGGGTCAGCTGCGTGTTGGTTTTGAGCTCCAGCTCCTGTTCGTTGAAGTCGTGATCTGCCTTGGCCTGCTGGAAGTCCGCCTGCCGGTTCTGTCCGATCATGACCAAGGTGGACAGGAAGATCGCCTCCAGCGACACGATCAGGGTCAGCATCGGCCACGGCCTGGGCTCGATAAAGAGCATCCAGACAGCGAACAGCGCCACGTGAATGTAGACGAACTGCATCGACCCGGCGAAAGCGGTGATCCGGTCAGCGATCCGCAGCTGAATGTCCGCGGCCCGTTCCGCCACGACGACCGGGTGGTGTGGGCGGCTTTCGGCTGCGGAGCTTGCCCGTCATCGCTGAACCCGGTCGGCGGTCCCGCAGTGCCAGCGGCGTGCCGGGTGGGTAGCTGCCGCCTCGTGCTGCGCGGCTGAGCTTGGCAGGCGCTGAGCAGGCGCCCATTGTGGCCGGGACCAGGCGCGCACTCCCCCCGCGCCAGCTCAGGCCGCATCCTCCATGACTGAATGCAGGGTCTGCCCGGTCTGGCGCAACTGGATGCCCAGCGTGATCT
>JAOPYP010000175.1 GCA_025964635.1 Actinomycetes bacterium
GTCGTTCGACATCCTCGCCGGGCTCACCCGGCGCGCCCCGCTGTGGTACCAGGAGCACGGCCTGGAATGGCTGTACCGGGCGTACCAGGAACCGGTGCGGCTCGGCCGGCGGTACCTGACCACGAACTTGTCGTTCGTGGCCCTGGTGGGGCGCGAGAGGCTGCGCGGGGACAAGGCAGGCCGGGACAAGGCTGGGGAGCGCGCGTGACAACCGTCGTCGTCGTCGGACTGGGATACGTGGGGCTGCCGCTCGCCATGCGGGCCGCCGAGGTCGGGCACCGCGTCGCGGGCTACGACGTGGACGGGGCCCGGGTGAAGTCGCTGGAGTCGGGCGAGTCCTACATCGAGGACGTGCCCTCCGGGCAGCTGAAGCAGGCCCTGGAGAGCGGCCGGTTCCGGCCGTCGGCGGAGGCCAGCATCTGCGCCGGGTTCGACGTGGCCGTGGTCGCGGCGCCGACCCCGCTCCGCGACGGGCTCCCCGACCTCACCTACCTGGAGGACTCGGCCCGCACCCTGGCCCGGTACCTCCGCCCGGGGGCCACGGTCGTCGTCGAGTCGACTTCCTACCCGGGCACGACCCAGGAAAAGGTCCTGCCGCTGCTGGAGGAAGGATCCGGCCTGGTGGCCGGCCGCGATTTCCACCTCGGCTTCAGCCCGGAGCGCATCGACCCGGGCAACATGACGTGGACGCTGGTCACCACGCCGAAGATCGTCTCCGGGATCGATGAGGCCTCGCTCGAGGTGATCAAGGCGTTTTACGACACGATCGTGGACCAGACCGTGACGGTGTCGTCCCCCCGCGAGGCCGAGCTGGCCAAGCTGGTCGAGAACACGTTCCGGCACGTCAACATCGCCCTGGTGAACGAGCTGGCCATGTACGCCCACGACCTGGGCATCGACGTGTGGGAGGCGATCGAGGCCGCCTCGACGAAGCCGTTCGGGTTCATGCGGTTCACCCCGGGCCCGGGGGTGGGCGGTCACTGCCTGCCCATCGACCCGTCTTACCTGTCCTGGCGGGTCGAGCGGGCGCTGGGCAAGAGCTTCCGCTTCGTCGAGCTCGCCGACGACATCAACAACCACATGCCGGACTACGTGGTGCACCGGATCATGATGTCGTTCAACGCCCAGGGCCGCCCGGTCAAGGGCGCCCGCATCCTGCTGCTCGGCCTGGCCTACAAGAAGAACACCGGGGATGCGCGGCAATCGCCGGCGGTGCGCGTGTCCCAGTTGCTGGCCGCGATGGGGGCGCACCTGCGGGCCGCCGACCCGTACGTGGTCGAGGGCACCGCCGTGGACGATATGGTGCCGCGCGTGGAGCCAACTCCCGCCGAACTCGCCGATGCCGATGCTGTCGTTCTGCTGACCGACCACGACGCCTTCGATTTCGCCGAGATCCGCACCCACGCGAAGTTTGTCTTCGACTGCCGCCGCCGCCTGTCCGGCGCGAATGTCGAGAGCATCTGAGCACGCTGATGCGGGTTATCTGCGTGGCCGGCGCGCGGCCCAACTACATGAAGGTCAAGCCGGTCATGGACGCGCTGGAGGATAGCGCGGCCGAGGTCATCCTGGTGCACACCGGCCAGCATTATGACGCGGCCATGAACGACGTCTTCTTCGCCGATCTCGGTATCCGGCCGCCGGATCACCGGCTGCAGGTGGGGTCGGGCAGCCACGCCGTCCAGACGGGCAAGGTCATGGCGGCCTTCGAGCCCCTGGTCGGTCAGCTGCGCCCGGACGTGGTCGTGGTGGTCGGCGACGTGAACTCCACGCTGGGCTGTGCCCTGGTGACCGCCAAGTCCGGGGCCCTGCTGGCCCACGTCGAGGCGGGACTGCGCAGCCGCGACTGGACCATGCCCGAGGAGATCAACCGCGTGGTCACCGACCGGGTGAGCGACTTCCTGCTCGCCCCGTCGCCGGACGCGGTCAGCAACCTGCGCCGCGAGGGGTACCGGGAGGACCAGATCCACCTGGTCGGCAACGTCATGGTGGACACCCTGCTGGCCAACCTGGACCGCGCGCTGGCCCGGGACACGCTGGCCGGCCTGGGCCTGCGGGCCGGCGAGTACGCCCTGGTCACCCTGCACCGCCCCGCGAACGTGGACGATCCCGAGGCGCTGACCCCGCTGCTGACCGCGCTCGGTGAGCTCGCCCGGGTCTGCCCGGTGGTGCTGCCCGCCCACCCGAGGGCGGCCGGCCAGCTGCGGGACATCTCGCCGCAGGTCCGGGTCATCCCGCCCGCGGGCTACCTCGACTTCATCGCGCTCCAGGCCTCGGCCCGCCTGGTGCTGACCGACTCCGGCGGGGTGCAGGAGGAGACCACGGTGCTGGGCGTGCCGTGCCTCACCCTGAGGGAGAACACGGAACGGCCCATCACCCTCACCGAGGGCACCAACCAGCTGGTCGGACGGGACCCGGAGCGGATCGTGAAGACCGCGCTCAGCGTGCTCGCGGCGCCCCCGCCGCGGCGGTCCCCGGCGCTCTGGGACGGGCGGGCCGGCCAGCGGATAGCGGAAGTGCTGCTGGCGGGCGCGGGCCCGGAGGGGCGCCTGCGGCCCACCGGGGAGTCCCTTCCCGGCTAGGCCCCGGCCCCTGGGCCGCGGCCTCAGCCGCAGGACAATCCGGGGCCGGAAGGGTTGCCGTGGTCCAGGTTCTGCCCGGTCTCCAGCACGCGGTTGCCGTGCCGAAGCCAGCCGTCGGTCGGGCCGCCGCCATACGGTGGCCAGCCTGGACGGTCGAACCACACGCCGAACTTGCCGACGCAGCCGGCGGCATAGGTGCTGAAGACGTTGCCCGTGAACCTGATGTCGCTGACGGAGTAGCCGCCCACCGCCCGCGGATCACCGGGCGCGCCGTCCCCCGGTGAGTAATCTTCCGCGTAGATCGCGAAGCCGCCGCCGGTGATCAGGTTGTCCTTGACGCTGATGCCGCGGGAATCTCTCAGCGAGTCCCAGAGCGCGATAGCGCTGTCCGCGCCCGCGGTCATCTCGTACGTGTTGTGCTGGATGAGGCCCGCGCTGGCTCCTTCAGTCTGGTAGCCGTCCGAATGACCATTGGACGTCTTGTCCGTGAAATCGTGAAAATAGCTGTCGCTGATGACGAAGTGATCGCCCGTGGTCCGCGAGTACCCATGGTCAGCCCAGCTGAATATCCCGTCGTTGCTGCCATAGCAGTTCACGGCCCTGACCACCAGGCTGGTGCCCTGATGCCAGACGCAGGCGTGGACACCCTCGTCACCGTTGATCGTGACATGGTCGATGACCGCGCTGGCGCCGTCTTCCACCTTGATACCCGCGGTCCCGTTGGCCGCCTCACCCGTCTTGCCGCTGTTCGCCACGATGACGCTGTTCCTGACCGTGACATTCCGGGCCTCGATGTCAAGCATGCCCTGGATGTCCTGGCAGCTGATCACGGTGTTGGCCGCCGTGATCCGGATGGTCCTGGTGCGGGGGCCGGCGGTGCTGGCGAGCCGCCGCCCGGGACATTGCGACCGGTCTGGTCCCGTGTTGGCGGGCCCGGGCCAGCCACAACCAGCGAGGTTGGCCCAGAGTTTCGCGCCGCCGCGCCGGCAGTAGCCGGGCACTGGCGCGGCGGGGGCGGTGCTTGGCGGCGCCGGGGTAACGGAAGGCTCCGCGGTGGCGGGGGAGGACGGCCCTGCGGCCGGGACCGTCACCGCCGGGCTGGCCTGGGCCGACGTCGCCGCGGGCGCCGACTTCGAGCAGGCCGTCGCGAACATGGCCGTGCCGATGGCGGCGACCAGCAGCGCGGTGACCCGGGCCGCCCGGCTCCGTGACGCGAGGCGCGTGGCTGCTCGCCCGCGCACTCGTTCTGCTCCCGGTGGCGGGTGGTGATGGGCTGCAGTAATGAGAGGCCCCCCTCGGCCGTCCGCGACGCGCCGCGCGCCCGGCTTGATAGGGGACATTACCGGCGGGCCGGGCGGACTGGGTGGTCAATGGACGTAAACCTCTGAGTCTGCTCAGACGTCACTCCAGTGTTCTCTGGATGAGCCGCAGTCAGCGAGGGGAAATATGGAGTCGGAAAAGGATCCTGATGCCCGCCCGCAGGCCATGCCGGCCATCTTGATGTACCACTCCATCTCGCCGTACCAGGAAGATCCATACGATATAACGGTCCGTCCGGAGCGGTTCGGTCAGCAGATGCGCTGGCTGCGCCGTGCTGGCCGGAAGGGCACTTCTGTCGGTCACCTTCTGGACGCCCGGCGCCATGGTGCCGCGAACGGCCTCGTGGGCCTCTCCTTCGACGATGGGTACGCGGATTTCCCCGAGTACGCCCTGCCCGTGCTGCAGCGTTACGGGTTCGGCGCCACGATGTTCGTGCCTGCCGGACGGCTCGGCGGCGGCAACGACTGGGACCCGGAGGGGCCGCGCAAGGCCGTGCTGACGGCCGGCCAGCTGCGCCAGGTGGCGGACGCCGGCATCGAAATCGGCTCGCACGGCTTCGGGCACCGGTCGTTGCCGGCCAGCTCGGACGCGGACCTGGCCCAGGAGGTGCGGGAGAGCCGTGACCTGCTCCGGGACGTCAGCGGGCAGGAGGTGGCGGGCTTCTGCTACCCCTATGGCCATGTCGACGGACGCGTCATCGGCAGCGTGCAGGGTGCGGGCTATTCCTACGCCTGTGCCGTCTGGGAGACCGAGTTCGCCTCGTGCTTCGCGCTGCCGCGCGAATACATGCGGGACACGGATTCACCGCGCTCCCTGCTGGCCAGGGGAGCCCGGCGCTGGCTGAAGCAGGAGTACCGGGGGCCGGGGTCGCGCGCGCTCCGTGCGGTACGGCAGGCCGCGCCCAGGTCACGGACCAGCGCGTGATGGGGTTCGACGGAGGGGCCATGGCGGGCGACGCGGTCCGGCTGTCTCCTCCGCAGGCAGTGGACGTGAGCGTGGTGATGCCCGTCCGCAACGGGATGCCCCATCTGACTGTGCAGCTGGACGCGCTCGGCCGGCAGACCTATCACGGCCGGTGGGAGGTCATCGTCAGCGACAACGGGTCGACTGATGACAGTGCGGAGGCGGTCCGCGCGGCCTCGGGCCGGGTGCCATTGCGGGTCGTTGACTCGCGGGAGGCACCCGGGGCGGCGGGCGCCCGCGCGGTGGGGGCGCGGGCCGCGCAGGGCCGGCTGCTGCTGTTCTGCGACTGTGATGACGTCGCGGCCGATGACTGGGTCGAGCGGATGGTCGCAGCGCTCGCGGAGTACCCGGCGGTCGGCGGCCACATCGATGACGCCTCCTTGAACGCTGATTCAGTAGTCGCCTGGCGGCCGAGGATCACGCCCGGCGGGCTGCCCCGCCCCTTCGGCCTGCTGCCGTACGCGCTGGCCGGCAACTGCGGGCTGCGCCGTGACGTGTATGAGCAGGTGGGCGGGTTCGATCCGTCCTTCTCGTACGCCGCGGAGGAGACCGACCTGTTCTGGCGGGTTCAGCTGGCGGGGTACCGGCTCGGCTACGCGCCGGATGCCGTGGTGTCGTGCCGTCACCGTCCGGACGTGCGGTCGATGCTGCGGCAATGGCGCAGCTACGGCCGCGGCCGGGCGCGCCTGGTCGCCCGCTACCAGTCCCTGGGGCTGCTTCCCGCGGAGTCCTGGCGGGACGCGGTCGCCACCCTGGCCTGGCTCACCGTGCACGCGGTCGACTGCGTCCGCGGCCGGGCCCGGCGAACCTGCTACCTGCGGGTGCTCGCCCACGTGGTGGGCCAGGTGCAGGGCAGCCGGGACGTGGGCGTGCTGCACATCCGCCGCGAGGATTCCCGGCGCGACGGAGAGCGCAGCCTGCCCGACGTGATTACGGAGTGACCGGGCGGCCGGCCTGGCGGCCGTTGGCCCAGACGTTCTTGCGCCACACGTCGCCGTGGCCGTAATGCCAGTGCGTGGCCGCGTTGAGCCCGTAGTACCCGCACCCGGGGAAGAACTCGGTGCTGAAGAAGTTGCCCGTGATCACGATGTTGTTTGAGCCGGTGACCCCGCCCGGGTAGAGGCAGTACGCTCCGCCCGCCAGCCAGTTGTCCTGGATCGTCGCGTGGGTGACGGGCGCCGAGTCGTAGGCGAGCATCAGGGAACTCGATCCCCCGGCCCGGGGCGGCATCCAGTTGAGGAACGTGTTGTGCACGACCCGGATGCCGGAGCCGCCCGAGTCGATCAGCGCGTTCGTGTGCTGATACGACTTCGATCCGATCGGGATGTAGGACTGGAGGCTGTGCACGTAGTTGTCGTGGAAGTAGCCCTGCCCCGAAGTGATGCCCTCACCGAAGCCGTAGATATTGTTGTGCGCGACTTCCATCTGGCCGCCGCCGTCGGAAATGCCGTAGTCCTCGCCGCCGTGATCCAGGCCCTTGCCGGGCACGCCGATGATGGTGCAATTGAATACCTTCAGGCCCGAGTGGCCGTTACGCTGATTGATCCCGAACCAGTTCCTGGTCGTGATCCGGCAATTCTTGATCGTGACGTTGTTGGCGTAGACGTCGATACTTCCGGTCAGGTTTATCCCGCTGATCACCGCGCCGTTGGTCCGGATCTCGGTGGAGTAGGGGCTGCCGATCCCGGTCGGGCCGGGTGACGTGACGTTCTTCAGGCTGGTCGTCCCCGCGGCGGCCCAGCCGGTGTTCCGGGCGGTCGGGAAGCCGCACGAGGCGTACGTCGCCTTGGCGGACGGGCAGGGTCCCTGCGGGACGGCGCTGGGTGACGACGACGCCGGGGGCGTGGCCGTGGCCGACGCGCCGGCCGCGGCCGGACTGCCGCCCGCCGCTGACCCGCTGGCTGATGCGGACGTCCCGCGGGCCGCGG